>CAMATS010000303.1 GCA_945861195.1 Rhodoferax sp. OV413 | reverse complement strand
CGGCCGTCGGGCCTGTTTGGAGCGCGCCAATGACCTCCACCCTCAAACCCGTGCCGTGGGCGCTGCACTTGGCGGTGCTGGCGATTGCCATCGCCTTCCCCTTTGTCTTTCCATCGAATTTCATGGTGAACTTTGGCGTGATGGCCTTGTTTTATGCCTTCATCGGCCAGTCCTGGAACATCTCGGGCGGTTTTGCCGGTCAGCTCTCTTTCGGCCATGTGGCGTTTTTTGGCGTGGGAGCCTATGCCTCGACCATCGTTCAGCTGCGCCTGGGCTGGTCGCCCTGGCTGGGGCTGCCGGCAGCGGCACTAGCGGGTGCCGCAGTGGGCGGGGTGATCGGCGTGTTGTCGTTTCGGGCCGGCCTGAAGGGCTCCTACTTTGCCCTGATCACCCTGGCCTTTGCCGAGGTGCTGCGCATCGTCACCAACTCGGTCAGCTTCACCGGTGGCGGTCTGGGCATGCTGATCCCGATGAAGGCCAGTGCTGCCAACTTTCAGTTTGCCGAGCGCAGCGGGTTTTACTTTCTGATCCTTTTGATGGCCGCGCTGTCGGTGGCGCTGGCCGAATGGCTGCGCCGCTCGCGCTTTGGCGCCCAGCTCGCCGCCATCCGCGAGAACGAAGACTCGGCCAAGGCCCTGGGCATCCATGTGTTTCGCGAAAAGGTCAAGGTGATGCTGCTCTCAGGCGCCATCGGCGGCATGGGTGGCTGCTTTTTTGCCCAGTACTTTCTCTACATCGACCCGCTGGTGGTGTTTGGTGTGGACAAGTCGGTCGAGATGCTGCTGGTCAGCATGATCGGCGGCGCCGGCACGGTCTACGGCCCGCTGGTCGGGGCGCTGCTGCTGGCCTCTATCAGTGACATCACCCGGGTGCTCACGCAGATCCAGGGCCTGTCTTTGGTGCTCTACGGCGGCCTGCTGGTGGTGATCATTGCCTACCTGCCCAACGGGCTGATCGACCTGTTCAAGCGCCGGAGCAAGCCCACCGGGGGGCAGACATGATGCTGCAAGTCACCGGCCTGACCAAAATCTTTGGCGGTCTGCGTGCGGTCGACAACGCCAGCCTGCGGATGGATGAGGGCCGCATCGTCGCCCTGATCGGCCCCAACGGCGCCGGCAAGACCACGCTGTTTGCCTGCATTGCCGGCTTTTTACCCATCAACGCAGGTCGGGTGGAGTTTCTGGGCCGCGACATCACCGGGCTGCAGGTGCACGAGATTGCCCGCGCCGGCATGGTGCGCACCTTCCAGATCACCCAGCCCTTTGCCAAGCTCACGGTGCACGAAAACATTGCGGTGGGTGCCTACCAAAAGTTCAGCAACCGGGCGCAGGCCTGGGCCCATGCGCAGGCCATCGCCGAGCAGGTCGGCATGGCGCACATGCTGGCGCAGCCGGCGTCTGAACTCACCGTGGCCGGGCGCAAGCGGCTGGAGCTGGCGCGTGCGCTGGCCACCTCACCCCGGCTGCTGCTGCTCGATGAGGTGATGGCCGGGCTTAACCCGTCCGAGATTCTGGAGATCATTGCCATCATCCGGCAGATCCGCGACCGCGGCGTCACCGTGCTGCTGATCGAGCATGTGATGCATGCGGTGATGAGCCTGTCGGACCACATCCATGTGTTGTCGTATGGCAAGATCATCGCCGAGGGCAGCCCGCAGCAAGTGGTGAGCAACCAGGCCGTGGTCGAGGCCTACCTCGGGCGCGGCAGCACCGCGGGCACCGACGCCGCAGGAGCGCACCATGCTTGAAATCCGGCAACTGCACGCCGGCTACGGCAGCGTGGAAATTTTGCGTGGCATCGATCTCGATGTCGGCCAGGGCGAGATTGTTGCCGTGCTGGGCAGCAACGGGGTGGGCAAGTCGACCCTCAACAACAACATCTCAGCGCTGTACCGGCCGTTTGCCGGCTCGATCCGTTTTCAGGGCCAGGAGCTGGTGGGACTGAGCTCGTCTGAAATCGTGCGCCGGGGTGTGATCCACGTGCCCGAAGGCCGGCGCGTCTTCCCCAACCTCAATGTGCTGGAGAACCTGGAGCTCGGCAGTCTGGTGCGGGGCAAGGCCAACCGGGCGCGCAACCTGGAGAAGGTGGTGGGCATTTTCCCGCGCCTCAAAGAGCGCTTTACCCAGTCGGCCGGCACGCTCTCGGGCGGTGAGCAGCAGATGCTGGCGATTGGCCGGGGCCTGATGTCCGATCCCGAGCTGTTGATCATGGACGAACCGTCACTCGGTCTCGCGCCGCTGCTGGTGGAAGAGATGTTTGCCCTGATCGGGCGCATCAACCGCGAAGGCCAGTCGATTCTGCTGATGGAACAAAACGCGGTGCAAACCCTGGCCATTGCCCACCGGGGCTACATCATTGAGAACGGGCGCGTGGCCATGCAGGGCCTGGCCTCCGAGCTGGCGCGCGACCCCGAGTTGCGAAAAAACTACCTCGGACTTTGACGCGCATGACCGCGCCACCCGAACTTGCCGGCCGCCGTGCCCTGGTTACCGGCGCAGGTTCGGGCATCGGCCTGGCCACCGCCGAGCGCTTGCAACAACTGGGTGCGCAGGTAGCCGCCGTGGTGCAAACCGAGGAACAGGCCCAGCAGTTGCAGCACTGCCTGCCCGACGCGCTGGTGCTGGTGCAAGACCTGCTAGACCACGCCGCTTGCGCGGCCCTGCCCGAGCTGGCGGCGCAAAGCCTGGGTGGGCTAGACGCTTTGGCCTGCTGCGCCGGCATGTTTGTTAAAAAAGGCTCAGACGACACCTCGCTCGACGAGTGGCGGCAAACCCTTGACCTCAACCTGACCGCCACTTTTTTGCTGACCCGAGCCGCCATTGCGCAGATGCGCCGCATCGCTGGTCAAGCGGGCAGCGTGGTGGTGATCAGCAGCCAGATCGGGCTGGTTGGTCATGCGCGTGGGGCAGCCTATGCCGCATCCAAGGCCGGGCTCAATGGCATGGTCAAGTCGCTCGCGCTGGAGTGGGCGCAGCAGAACATCCGCGTCAACGCGGTCGGCCCCGGCCCGGTAGAGACCGCCATGGTCGCCGGTGTGCTGGCCGACCCGGTGGCACTGGCCGCCATGCAGCAGAGCATTCCCATGGGGCGCCTGGGGCAGCCCCGCGAAATTGCCGAGTTGGTGAGTTTTTTGCTGTCGCACCGCGCCTCGTTCGTCACCGGCCAGGTGATCTGTGCTGACGGCGGCTTCACGGCGCGTTGATGGCCGGCCATGCTGTCCAGCGGCGAACACCCAACGCTGGCCAGTCTGGCCCGTGTGCTGCGCAGCAAGAATGCCGGCCCGACGCTGCTGACGATCGATATCTTCTTTCAAGATGCCGCCGGCTATGCCCAGGCAGCCGCCAGCCCGGCGCTGTCTGTGCCAGCGGTGGCGGCGCTCTACCAGACCGACCCGGCCCAGGTGCAGCGCCATCTGCTGCCCACGCTGCTGGCCATCAAATACGCGCTGCCGCGCCGTCTGTGTGCCGGCACCCCTGGCGACGGCGATGTGTATGGCGCCCAGCAGCACGCGCCTATGCTGGGCATTCTGTTGGACGGCGCGCCGTGAGTGCCAGCGAGCGCCTGCTGCAAAACCACCGTGTGCAGGATGGGCCGCTGCGCATCCTGGCCGCCTCCGGGCAGCTGGGCTATGGCATCCCCGAGGCCGCCTTGCAGCGCGGGCTGGCGCGCCGGCCGCACCTGCTCGGCTGCGACATGGGCTCGATCGATCCCGGTCCCTACTACTTGGGCTCGGGCCAGATGGCAGCGCCTGCGGCCATGGTTTACCGCGACCTTGAGCTG
>CAMATS010000302.1 GCA_945861195.1 Rhodoferax sp. OV413 | reverse complement strand
GTCTTGGCCAAGCTGCCACCAAATTTGCCAACTGCTGTGCGGGCGGCTGACACGATCACGATGTCTTGCATTTTTTAACTCCTGAATAAATGAATGAACCAATCAAGCTTTGGCCTTGACATAGCGGCCGGGAGCCGGCTCGATGGCTTTGTATTTGCCTTTTCCGTAGGCCTTGGGGGCTGCAATCTGCTTGCCGGCGTGGCTTTGCAGCCAGCTGGCCCAGTCGGTCCACCAGCTGCCGGCATGCTCGGTGGCGCCTGCCTGCCAGTCGGCTTGCGTGGCGGGAAACTTGCCGTCTTCACGCACCCAATGGCTGCGCTTCTTGGCCGCGGGCGGATTGATCACGCCGGCAATATGGCCCGAGGCACCCGTGACAAAGCGCTTTTGGCCTGGCAGGTGCTGGGTAGAGGCATAGGCGCCGCCAATCGGCACGATGTGGTCTTCGCGTGAGCCGTAGATGTAGATCGGCAGTTTGAGTTTGCGAAAATCAATTTTTTGGCCGCATACCGTGGCCTTGCCCGGCTGGCACAGCTTGTTCTCCAGGTAGGTGTTGCGCAGGTACCAGGCGTAAAACGGCCCGGGCAGGTTGGTGGAGTCGCTGTTCCAGTAAAGCAGGTCAAAGGGCGGCGGGGTTTCGCCTTTGAGGTAGTTGCCGACCACGTAATTCCAGACCAGGTCGTTTGGGCGCAAAAAGCTGAAGGTGGAGGCCAGCTCCTGGCCCTTGAGCAGGCCGCCTTGGCCCATCTCCTGCTCTCGGTATTTGACAAACGCCTCGTCAATGAACACATCCAGAATGCCGGTGTCGGTGAAGTCCAGCAGGGCCGTCAGAAAGGTGGCACTCGCCACCGGTTTTTCGCCGCTTGCCGCCAGCACGGCGAGCGCCGTGCCGAGGATGGTGCCGCCCACGCAAAAGCCCAGCGCATTGATGCTCTTGGCGCCGGTGATCTCTTGGGTCACCTTGATCGCTTTGATCGCGGCGTCTTGCACGTAGTTGTCCCAGGTTTTTTTGGCCAGGCTGGCATCGGGGTTACGCCAGCTGACAACAAAGGTGCGGTGGCCCTGCGCCACCGCATAGCGGATCAGCGAGTTTTCGGGCTGCAGGTCCAGGATATAGAACTTGTTGATGCAAGGTGGCACCAATAAAAACGGCTTCTCATAGACCCGCGCGGTCAACGGTTTGTACTCGATGAGCTGAAACAGCTCGTTCTCGAACACCACCGCGCCCTCGGTGGTGGCTACGTTTTTGCCCACCTCAAACAGGCTCTCATCAGTCATCGACACATGGCCCTGCTGCATGTCATGCAGCATGTTCTGCACACCCTTGGCGATGCTCTGGCCTTTGGTTTCAATGGCTTTTTGTTGGGCGTCGGCATTGAAGGCCAAAAAATTGCTGGGCGCGCTGGCCGCCAGCCACTGCTCCACGGCAAAGCGGATGCGGGCGCGGGCCTTGGTGTCAGCCTCTACCGCGTCGGCCAGCCCCATCAAGGTGCGCGCATTGAGCAGGTAAGCCGATGCCGAGAAGGCCGCCAGCGGGTTGTCGCTCCAGGCCTGTGATGCAAAACGCTTGTCTTTGGGCTGGGCGGTGCCGCTCAGGCTGGCAGCCCACAGGGCGGCGGCGTCTTGCAAGTATTGCTGCTGCAGGACCTGAATTTTGTCTTGATCAAATTGAACCGGCGCGGCCTTCAGATCCGACGCATTGGCAGTCAGATCACCGAGGTGATTGGCCTGCAAAGACTGCAAACTCTTAGCCCAGTTGTGTGCCAGGGCTTCTTGGAATTGCTGGACTGATTGAGCCCATAATGCCTGCGATGTTTGCGCCACGCGCTGTCTCCTGTGTTATTTCTATTGGTATAAACCCGAGTATCGCAGGCCAATACCTTCAAGAAACTGACAATTTTTCACATCCTGCAATATTTCCTCGCCATGTACATTGTTCCGATAGCTTGGCTTTATGTGGCTGTCATGATGGCGGTTGCCGAAGCCACCAGCAGCACCGGCACCCTGATGGGCGCGCTGATTACCTTTGTGCTGTATGGCCTGGGGCCGATTGCCTTGGTGCTTTATGTGATGGGCACGCCTGCGCGCCGGCGTGCCATCAAGGCTCGGGAGGCCAGCGAGCAAACCGCCAAACTGGCCTCAGGCGAGCCAGATGCAGGCAGCCATGCGGCCACTGACCCGGTCGCGCCGGTGCGAGAAAAACCGTGAGCTTTGGCTTACCGTACACCAGTGCGGACTGCCGTCGTTGCCGTAGACCCGCGTAACGCCCAGGGCGCTCAGGCGTTGGCGGGCCAGGCCTGGCAGGTCTGCCAGCCATTTGCCCGGGGCCTTGGGCAAAAACAATCTGGCGCTGTTGGGGTCATGCGCGACAAACAACTGGCGCACCTCCTCACCCACCTCAAAGGCCGATGGTCCGATGCAAGGCCCCAGCCAAACCATCAAATCCGCAGCTTTTGATGGGCCAGTGGCCAAGCTGTCAGACCCAAAGGCCTGGCAGCTGGCCTCCAGCACACCCAGTCCCCGGTCGCCGGCCAGGCCGCGCCAACCGGCATGGACCGCTGCAACCCGGGTGCCTAGCCGGTCAGTCATCAGCAGGGGCAGGCAGTCGGCCACCATCACGGTGCAGGCCAGGCCGGGCTGCTGTGTCATGGCGGCGTCGGCCACCTGCTCGTCGGCGCTGGCAGCATCAAGCATGAGCAGTCGGCTGCCGTGGACCTGGGTTAAAAAAACTGGCCGTACCCCCAAGGCCTGCGCCAGTGCAGCACGATTGGCGGCCACCGAGGCTGGCGCGTCGCCTACATGGGTGCCCAAATTCAAAGTGTCATAGACGCCAGTTGAGCTGCCACCGTGGCGGCTGGTGCACAGGGCGCGCACCCTGGGTGGCGCTGGCCATTGGGCTTGCAGCCATTCCTGGTTCAAGCTTGGTAGTCCGGGCAGTTGGCGGGCTGGGCCTTGTCAAACGCTGGTAGCGCCATGCAAGCCTCAAAGGCAGCCATGGTGCGAGGCAGAGCGTCAAAATTGACATCAAAGCGCCTGCCGTTGAAGATTTGTGGCACCAGACAGCAATCGGCCAGGGTTGGCATGCTGCCAAAACAGTAGGTGCTGTCAGGCCCCTGGGCGAGTTGGCGCTCAAAGCTCTCTAGCCCCTGGCGCACCCAATGCCGGTACCATGTGTTTTTACGCTCTTCATCCAGGGCCAGTGTTTTGCTCAGGTATTGCAGCACCCGCAGGTTGTTGAGCGGATGGATTTCGCAGGCAATCGACTGGGCCAGGGCGCGCACGCGGGCCCGGCTGGCAGCATCGGGCGGCAGCAAGGGGGGCGAGGGACGGGTTTCGTCCAGGTACTCGATGATGGTCATGGACTGCGAAAGGCGCAGGCCGTCGACCTCGAGCATAGGCACCAGCCTGTCAGGCACCAGTGCCGCGTAGGCCTCCTTGCGCTGCTCGCCCCGCGCCAGGTGCACTGGCAGGTAGTCATAAGACAGCCCTTTGATTTCCAGTGCGATACGCACCCTGAACGAGGCCGATGATCGAAAATAATTGTGCAGCTTCATGCGCCCTAGGATAACGCCTGGATGGCGTGTTGGGTCGTGCCCATCCCGTCAGAGCCGGCGTTTTCTAATGCTGCTTGCAGCCCGTGTAGCCATCAGAAAGCGCTGCGGCATGGCGGGCATCGCCAGGCCTAGGCGAGCGGGCAGCGGCAGGCGCTAGACTAGCCCCTTTTTGTGAACCGCCTGGAGCCCGTTGATGATTTTTGCAGCATCCGACAGCCGCGCCGCGTCCGGCCAGACGGCCGCT
>CAMATS010000301.1 GCA_945861195.1 Rhodoferax sp. OV413 | reverse complement strand
TGCGTCGCCGCACGTCCCATGCCGGCGGCGCGCCGGATCAAATGCTCATAGCGCAACCACCAGGCGGGTCCATGCGGCCACATGAATGTTTTGTAGTAGAACCCGGCTGGCAAGAGGAACGACAGCGCGTTGTTGACTGCCCCGACATCGAATGTCACCGACGGCCAACAGTTCTGGCTGGTGGCGCTCAGGCCTTCAAACAAGGCAATCTGGGTCGTGCGCGCGGTGGGCTCAGTGCGCGCGCCAATGGACCGCTGTACCAGCGCGTTGGGCTCCTCCGAGCCAGCACTAAGAATGCCGCGTGGCCGGTGGTATTTGAAGCTGCGGCCGACCAGGTGCACGTCGTTGGCCAGCAGGGCCGACGCCAGTGTGTCGCCAGCATAGCCCTGGTACCTCCTGCCGTCGTAGGTGAAGTTGAGGATTTCCCTCCGATCCACCAATCCGCCGGACGCGATGCGGCAGGGTTGGTTCATGGTTCTACACCCTGCGCGGCAATGGCTTGATGCAGGGCGGCACTGTCGGTAATCTCGTGGGTACGCGTATCGCGACGCAGCTTGAACCAGCTGCGGCAACCGGCGCTGTGCAGCCACAACTCTTCGTGCCAGCCGCTCGGGTTGTCGCGCAGGTAGACGAACGCAAACCACTCTGCCTCAGGCGCATCGGACGCAGGTCGTTTCACCGATGCATCGCCGCCATAGGTGAATTCGGTCTGGTTGCGTGGCCCGCAGCAGGGGCAGGGAATGAGCATCATGGTGAATACGCCCAGTCAATGCGCCCAGGCTGTAGGGCCGGCACCTTTTTCGTCCAGTAGCGCGCCCTGCGCGAAGCGCTCAAGCGAGAAAGCGCTGTTGAGAGCATGTGGCGCGCCTGTCGCCATGGTGTGGGCATGCAACCACCCCGAGGCCGGTGTCGCCTTGAAGCCGCCGTAACACCAGCCGCCGGTCATGGTCAATCCCCTGACCGGCAGGTTGCCGATGATCGGGCTGCCGTCAAGCGTCATGTCCATGATGCCACCCCAGGTCCGCATCAGCTTCAGTCGGCCAAAGTCCGGAAACAGCGTCAGGCAGGCAGCGACCACATGTTCAACGATGGGCAGGTTGCCGCGTTGTACGAAAGAGTTGCAGAAATCCAGGTCGCCGCCCATCACCAGCTCTCCCTTGTCGGACTGGCTGATGTAGAAGTGCACGGCACCAGATGTCACGACCGTATCGAGCACCGGCTTGACAGGCTCTGACACCATGGCCTGCAGCGCGTGCGACTCGATGGGAAGTCGAATGCCGGCCATCGCCGCCAGCTGGCTGGAGTGACCAGCGACCGCCAGGCCAACCCGGGGGGTGGCGATGAAACCGCGGTTGGTCTCCACCCCGGTGACAGCGCCGCCTTGCAGGCGCAGACCGGTCACTTCGCATTGCTGGATGATGTCGACGCCACGCGCGTCGGCGGCTCGCGCATAACCCCAGGCCACGGCGTCATGGCGTACGGTGCCGCCACGCGGTTGCAGCAGGCCGCCATGAATCGGAAACCGCGCCTGCGGCGAACAATCCAGATTCGGTATCCAGCGCGCGACCTCATCACGCGACATCCACTCGGAGTCGATGCCGTTCAGCCGCATTGCATTACCGCGGCGCATCGCGGCATCGACCTCGGCCGGTGAATGCGTCAGATTCAGCACCCCGCGGGCGCTGTACATGACATTGAAGTTCAGATCCTGCGATAGGCCTTCCCACAGCTTGAGCGCAAATACGTAGAAGTGCGCGTTGGCGTCAAGGTGGTAATTGGAGCGTACGATGGTGGTGTTACGCCCCGTATTGCCGCCACCCAGCCAGCCCTTTTCGAGCACGGCCACGTTGCTCATGCCGTGTTCCTTGGCCAGGTAATAGGCGGTGGCCAAGCCATGGCCGCCGCCGCCTATCACAACGGCGTCATAACTTGCTTTGGGCTCCGGGCTGCGCCATGCACGCTGCCAGTTTTCATGGCGTGTCAAAGCGTTGCGAGCGAGTGAAAAAATCGAATACTTCAAGCGTTAGGTCACCAAGTAATGCACGGCGGCGGAGTGATCCATCGCCTGTAGAGAAATTTTAACTGTAAATCAACTAGTTGTCTTCAGAGGAACATGCACAGGGGGCCGAATAGCCAAATTACCGGAGCGGCAGGCGGCCAAAAAACGCCGACACTGTGGTCCATCTCGTTGGGCACAGAAGCGCTTTCTGCCCACCCGAAACGACCTGTCTCAGAGTGATTCTGTTTACGCAGACTGGCTTTTTATATTTTTTCTGAAAAGTTGCTTCAAAGAAACTAACTTATCATAGGAAGAAACTTGAAGACGGGTTCCAAACGACTTTCTGGAGATTTTGCATGAATTTGCCGCGTTTTCTGTCACTGCCAGTGCGCGCCCTAAGTGCCTTTGGAGGCGTGCACACCGCTACCTCGCTTGAGCGAGATGGCTCGATCAGCAAACCGGCCTTGCTGCACTTAAATGAATGCCCGTATCCGCCCTCGCCGCGCGTGGTTGAGGCTGTCAGCCGCGCCGTTGCCACGGCAAATCGCTATGGCGACCCGCGGCCGGATGGCCTAGCGCGGCTGATCACCGAGCGCACAGGTATCCCGCCAGAAAATATAGTGATCGGCAACGGATCCGATGAAATTCTTGGCTTGGTGTCGCAAATGGCGCTACAGGCTGGCGATAACGCAGTGATGCCCACGCCGTCGTTTCCACGTTACCGCCTGGGTGCTCGCGCCATGGGCGCAGAAGCCCGCTTGGTGCGCAATTTGGAGGACGGACGCAACGATGTACTGGGCTTGCTGCAGGCCATCGACGCGAATACCAAGGTGGTTTTTGCCTGTACGCCGAATAATCCCAGCGGTGCACCCTTGCCGCAAGCAGAAATCAGGGCGCTGGTGCAAGGCGTGCCAGACGATGTGCTGTTGGTCATTGATGAAGCCTATTACGAATTTGATGCCGCGCAAGGTGGGCTTGGCGCTTTGCCCGAGTTGCGCGGGCGCCACGGACCATGGTTGTCGACGCGCACCCTTTCGAAGGCCTATGCGATTGCTGGAATGCGCATTGGTTATGGCCTTGCCGGCTCAGCAGAAGTTGCCGATGGCTTGGTTCGGGTCAAGTTAAATTTCAACTTGAGTTGCCTGGCCGTAGTGGCAGCAGAAGCCGCATTGTCTGATGAGGCTTATGCTCAAGGCTGTATTGCTAAAGCGGTTGCGGAGCGCGAACGAATGGACATACTGATCGAGGAGATGGGCTACAGAACTTTGCCGTCACGGGCGAATTTTGTCTCGTTTGACTACCGTGCGAGTGCTGCGCCGGTTATTTCGCATATGTCCGCGCAGGGTGTATTCATTAGAGAATGGCGTGACCCTGGCTATGAAAGTTTCATTCGGATCAGCATGGGATTGCCACAAGAAAACGACCGTGCGCTGGCGGCGTTTGCCCGGGCGGTACAGGATGTTGATGTGGCCTAAGCATCGCCCCGTGCGCAACGGCTTGTAAATCGACAAATCTTTGCCGTGCAGCGCTACTCATTCTTTTCTCTGGCCCGCAATGCGCTGAGCTACCACGAGCACTGGCAGCGTGCGTGGCGATCAGTGCCGCTGCAAGCGTCTTATGACATCGTCATCGTCGGTGCCGGCGGTCACGGCTTGTCCACCGCCTACCACTTGGCCAAGGAGCACGGTGTTACCAGCGTGGCGGTGATAGAAAAAGGCTGGCTGGGTGGCGGCAACACCGCACGCAATACCCACACCATACGGGCCAACCACCTGCGCGACGCCAGCATCAAGTTCCACGACA
>CAMATS010000300.1 GCA_945861195.1 Rhodoferax sp. OV413 | reverse complement strand
CTGGTGATAGCCCGAACCGATGCCGAGTCCGCCGACCTGCTGACCAGCGACTACGACGACAACGACAAACCCTTCTTGACTGGCGAGCGCACCGCAGAGGGCTTTTATAAAACACGCAAAGGCATGGACCAAGCCATTTCCCGCGCGGTAGCCTATTCAAACTATGCGGACTTGGTGTGGTGCGAAACCGGCACACCGGATCTAAACTTTGCCAAAAAATTTGCCCAAGCGGTGCATGCCAAGCACCCAGGCAAGATGCTGGCCTATAACTGCTCGCCTTCTTTCAACTGGAAGAAAAACCTCGACGACGCCACCATTGCCAGGTTTCAGCGCGAACTCGGCGCCATGGGCTACAAATACCAGTTCATCACCCTCGCTGGCATTCACTCCATGTGGTACAGCATGTTTGATTTGGCGCAAGACTATGTGAAGCGCGGCATGACGGCTTATGTCGAGAAAGTGCAAGAACCCGAATTCGCCGCCCGCGAACACGGCTACACCTTCGTGTCGCACCAGCAGGAGGTCGGCACCGGCTACTTTGATGAAGTCACCACAGCCATTCAGGGCGGTAAATCCAGCGTCACAGCCCTGACCGGCTCAACCGAAGAAGAGCAGTTCCACTAGGCTCCCAGGTTATTTTTTAATGCGCCCACAGCAGCCAACCCACGCACTGTTCAGTGGGTGACAAATTCGTACAGCACTTCTTCGCTCTCAACCATGTCCAAAACAGCGTGCAGGGCGCTGTCGTCTTCAGCGCCCGTCCACAAATCTTCCGGGTCTGTCGCGAACAGGGGCTCGATGGCCAGGTCAAGAAACTGACCGTTGGGCAGTTTTAGGACCGGCGTGTCTTCTGAGGTGTGAACCACTTCCCAGTCGTCTGGCACCCACATCTCCAACTTGATCGTGACCTTGAGTTTTTTCATGAGCTTGTCCTTCTGGCTGATTCGGTGAGCTTACTATTTTTTCTGGCTTTTGCGGTCGCCGGCTGAGTCAAAGCAGCGGCAGTGCGGTGGTGCTCTTGATTTGTTCCATGGAGAACGCTGACGACACGCCTGCCATGTCGGCCAGGCCAATGAGTTTTTTGTAAAACAGGTCGTAGCCCTCGATGCTGGAAGCAGCCACCTTGAGCAGGTAATCAACATCGCCGCTCATGCGATGGAATTCTTGCACCTCGGGCAGTGCGCTGACGACCGCTGCAAAGCGGACCAGCCATTTTTCGTCGTGCTGGCCAGCACGGATGCTGACAAACACCGTGACCGGCAGACCCACTGCCTGGCGATTGACGATGGCCACACGTCGCTCTATCAAGCCATCATCCTCCAGGCGCTTGACCCGCTTCCAGCAGGGCGTGCTGGAGAGTCCTACCTGAGCACCGAGTGCCGCTGCGGACAAGGTGGCATCCCGTTGCAAAGCATCCAAAATCTGAATATCGAGTCGGTCTAGCATAATTTTCTATAAAAATAACTTAATTTAGAATTTAATTCTAATATATCTGGAATTCACACCAATTTTGGAATTTAATCACCGCAGTTTTTTTCTAAACTCATCGCCATTGTTCTCCCCTTGAGTTTTATCCATGTCCTGCTCGATCTATCTTGATTGCAACGCCAGCACTGAGGTCTTGCCCGCGGCCATTGGCGCCGCCAGCCAAGCGATGTCGCAGGGCTTTGGTAACCCCAGCAGCAGCCACTCGCAGGGCCTGCTTGCCAAGCAGTTGCTGCAAGGCGTACGCGCGCAGGCTGCGGCAGTCATCGGGGCAAATGACGGCCATGTGGTGTTCACCAGCGGTGCAACCGAGGGCATACAGACCGCCGTGCTTTCAGCGCTGTGCAACATCCGTGAGCGTCGGGCGGCGGGGCAGACCACCGGCTCGTTGTTGGTCTTCGGTGCTACCGAACACAAGGCCCTGCCCGAGGCCATGGCGCACTGGAACCAGGTGCTCGGCCTGGGGTTGTCGATTCAGGCCCTGCCGGTTGACAGCCAAGGCCGGCATGATCTCGCCGCCCTTGCCAAACTGCTGCCAGACACGGCCCTGTTGTGCACCATGGCCGCAAACAATGAAACCGGTGCCATCAGCGACCTCGCTGGCATCGCCGCTTTGCTCGGTGGCGCAGCGCGCCGCCCTTTGTGGCTGGTAGACAGCGTCCAGGCCCTGGGCAAACTCGATGTGCAACTGCAGCGCAACAGCATTGACTATGCGGTTTTTTCTGGCCACAAGCTACACGCGCCCAAGGGCATCGGCCTGCTGTATGTCCGGCGCGGCGCGCCGTTCACAGCGCTGGTGGTCGGTGGCGGGCAGGAAGGCGGCTTGCGCAGCGGCACCGAAAACATGCCCGGCATCGCCGCCCTGGGCGCGGTGCTGCAGGCCCTGCAGCAGGGTGGCAGCTTTGCTAGCCACACCCAACTTCTGGCCCTGCGCGACCAGCTGGAACATGCGCTGCGCCATGCTTTCCCGACCGTCGTATTCAACACCCCGCTGGCGCACAGCCTGCCCACCACGCTCAATTTTTCGGTGCCGGGCCTGCCCAGCAAGCAGGTGCTGGACGTGTTTGACGCCGCCGGCCTGCGGGTAAGCGCGGGCAGCGCCTGCAGTGCTGGCAAGGCTCAGCCCAGCCATGTGTTGGTGGCGATGGGCCTGCCGGCCTGGCGCTGCGAGTCGGCGGTGCGACTGTCGATCAGCCTGCTCAGCACCGAAGCCCTGGTGGCTGCCGCCTGCAAAGCCATTGCGCGCTGCGGCCAGGCCATGGCCGCCATGCCGGTGGCGGCTGCGCCAGCCTGGGCTCCGACCGGCCCTTTGAGCCCGTTACCGTATGTGGCAGCGGCAGCCGCCACGCTGCACTGGCATGAGCTGGATGACTTCCTGAAAGCCCACCCAGCCGCCCGGCTGGTGGACCTGCGCGAAATGGCCGAGCAGCAGGTCGGCGGCGGGATGCATCATGGCCATCGCACCGCCGTCAGCGCCCCGGTGAGCGAATTGCCGCACCATGCAGCGCTGTGGTCTGGCGGCGCCCCTATGGTCTTGGTGTGCCGCAGCGGCAACCGCAGCCAACAGGTGGCGCAGTGGCTGCACAGCCAGGGCCACACCACGGTGCGGCACCTGCATGGCGGGTTGGCGTTGAGGCCTTAGGCCGGAATTCGCGTCTCCATATGGTCATCGAGCTTGGCTGGATCGTAGGGCTTGCGCACAGCTCCAGGCTCCACCAGGTCTACGCCACGGCCTAGCAAGGTTTCCAGCGCGGCCGAGCCAAACACCTCCAAGCGGCAAGACGGGCTGGGTTCATGGATGGCCTGCTCTCCCAATCGAAGCTTAGTTCAGTCTGCTGCGCCAATAGTCTGGCTTGCGATGTTGGTGCGCTATGGCAAGTACCAGTAAGTCTGATTCATCCTGGGTGTAGATGACACTTTACGGGAAGCGCCGTAGCCGGCAACGACGAATCTGCGGTGTGAGAGGATGCCATGCCTGCGGAAATCGATTGATCAGCTGCAGCGCCTTCAGCGTTTCGATCAAAAAGGCGTCGCCCAATCCGGGAGCTTGTCCAGCGTACCAAGCGATAGCCTCGTCCAGCTCAGTTTGAGCCGGCTCCAGCAGGCGGATGCTCATGCGTATTTGTTGGCAACTGCGTACTTTTCGATGACTTCTGACAAAGCCAAGGCCTTGATTTCACCTCGCCGGTAGGCGGCGAGCCGGTCGTCCGCCTCTTTGGCCCAGAGCGAATCAATCGTTGTATCGGGTTGATCCAGGCTGTCCAAAATACGCTCCACCACTTCCATCCGTTCTGCGGGCGTCAATTGGACGGCTTGGGCG
>CAMATS010000299.1 GCA_945861195.1 Rhodoferax sp. OV413 | reverse complement strand
AGGGTAGCGCCCACTCTTCCACGGCTAGGCCGGGAACCCGCAGAAATTCGCGTGCGTTGTTGGTCACGAGTACAGCGTCTTCGGCCAAAGCGTGGGCGGCAATCATCAGGTCCATGCCACCGATCGGCTGCCCGGCCCGCTCCAGCGCGTGCCGGATGTTTGCATACTGTCGCGTCGCATCAACAGGCCAGGGCCGCACCTCGAACCCGACCAACCAGGACTCCACTGCAGCTGCAAATCTGGTAGAGCCCAACTTGACGGCACCAAAACGCAACTCGGCCGCCACAATGGCGGAGAGCCAGAGCTGGGCCCGATCCAGCCCGGCAAAGCGTTCGATCATCGACACGGGGTGGCGACGCAAGATGTAACTGCAAATATTGGTGTCAAGCGTACGCCGCATTGCGTTTAAGACCAGTCGCGCGCTTGCGGCGCCGGGTCAATGCGATCAACCAGAAAGGCCTCTGGCAGTGGCTCGGTGGCATGGTAGAACGCCGTCAGCCACTCGGCCATACCCAGATTTGGGTCAGCTTCGGCTTGCACCCATAGCGCGTTGCCCACCTGCTCAATGCGCACCTCCTTGGCATCCAAGCGCAATTTGGCAGGTAGCCGGATGGCCTGACTACGGCCGCTCATGAAAAGTTTTGCGGTAGTGCTCATCAACCCTCCTACTGTCATATCACACTAGGATATCACACGGCTAACCAACATACTGCTTGGCCACCCAATCACGATACGCCCCACTCTGCACATGGGCCACCCAGTCGGGATGCGCCAGGTACCACTGCACGGTTTTGCGGATGCCGGTGTCAAAGGTCTCCGTGGGGCGCCAGCCCAGCTCTTGCTCGATCTTGCGGGCGTCGATGGCGTAGCGGCGGTCATGGCCGGGGCGGTCTGTGACAAAGCTGATCTGGCTGCAGTAGCTTTGGCCGTCGGCGCGCGGGCGCAGCTCATCGAGCAGGGCGCACACGGTGTGCACGATGTCGAGGTTGGGCTTTTCGTTCCAGCCGCCCACGTTGTAGACCTCACCCACCCTGCCCGCCTGCAGCACACGGCGGATGGCACTGCAATGGTCGGCCACATACAGCCAGTCGCGGATTTGCTGGCCGTCGCCGTACACCGGCAGCGGCTTGCCCGCCAGTGCGTTGACGATCATCAGCGGGATGAGTTTTTCCGGGAAGTGATACGGGCCGTAATTGTTGCTGCAGTTGGTAGTGAGCACCGGCAGGCCGTAAGTGTGGTGCCAGGCGCGCACCAAATGGTCGCTGGCGGCCTTGCTGGCCGAGTAGGGGCTGTTGGGCTCATAGCGGTGGGTCTCGGTAAATGCCGCATCCCCCGGCCCCAAGCTGCCGTACACCTCGTCGGTGGACACATGAAGGAAGCGAAAGGCCGCGCGCTGCGCATCGGCCAAGCCCTGCCAGTAGGCGCGCACGCTTTGCAGCAGGCGTGTGGTGCCCACCACATTGGTCTGGACAAAGTCTTCCGGGCCGTGGATGGAGCGGTCGACATGGCTTTCGGCCGCAAAGTTGACCACGGCGCGGGGTTGGTGTTGCGCCAGCAGCTGGGGCAACAGGGCTGCGTCGCCGATATCACCCTGCACAAACACGTGCCTTGCATCCCCCTGCAGCGCGGCCAGGTTTTCCGGGTTGCCAGCGTAGGTGAGTTTGTCTAGGTTAAGCACCGGCTCGTCCGATGCGCTGAGCCAGTCCAACACAAAATTGGCGCCGATGAAGCCGGCGCCGCCGGTGACCAGAATCATTTGTCTTACCCACTTGAAGTTGACAAAGCCCGCCTGACAGGGGGTAATTTGAGGCGGGATTATCACCGAGGGGTCGGGCGGACCAGGGCCAACAGATTAGGCCGGCGCCCCTACCGCTGGGGCCCGGCAAGGGGTAAAGTCAGCCGCACACAAGCCGGCCTAGACACCCCGCCCCAACCCCTCAACACTTGGAGATGCCCCATGGCCAAATCTGCACAAAAATCCGGCACTGCAAAAACCCAAGCCGCCGTCCCCCCTCTGGGTGATGCCGTACGCGACTCGGCGCAGCAAATTTGGCAGGCCGGCCTGGGTGCCTTTCACCGTGCCCAGGCCGAGGGCAGCAAGGCCTTTGAGGCCCTGGTCAACGAGGGCGTTGCCATGCAGCGCAAAACCCAATCTGCGGCGCAGGCCAAGCTGGCCGAGGCCAGCAGCCGGGCGTCCGAGTTGGCTGCGGAGGTGTCCTCCAAAGCCTCTGGCCAATGGGGCAAGTTGGAGAGCATTTTTGAAGACCGGGTGGCCCGGGCCATGCACAAGCTGGGTATGCCCTCAGCCCAAGACCTCCATGCACTGGCAGCCCGGCTCGACGAGCTTAGCCGCGCGGTACAGGCCTTGTCGGCCAAGACCGGTCGCAGCGCGCCCGCCAAAAAAGTGGCGGCTAAAAAAGTGGCGATCAAGCGCAGGGCGCCGCCCCGGGCTACGGGCAGTGGCCGCGCGTGATGTCCGACCATGGCCAAAAAAGCACCCCGGCGCACGGCTGAGCGTATTCTGGAGGTCTCGCTTGCGCTGTTCAACCGCTTCGGCGAGCCCAATGTCTCCACCACGCTGATCTCTCACGAACTCAGCATCAGCCCGGGTAACCTGTACTACCACTACCCGGCCAAAGAGGCACTGGTCAATGCGCTATTTGATCGTTTCGAGCGGGACATTGGTGCGCTGCTGGGGGCAAGTGAGGGCGTGCAAAATGTCGAGGACGCCTGGTTTTTTTTGCACAGCCTGTTTGAGCTGATCTGGCAATACCGGTTTTTATACCGCGACCTCAATGACCTGCTGAGCAAAAACCGGCGGCTCGAGACCCATCTGAAATCGGTTCTTATTCACAAGACAGCGGCCTTCAAGTCTCTGCTGCAAGGGATGTCGCGCGCCGGCGCGCTGCAGATTGAAGAGCCTTCGGTTGACACCACAGCGCAGTGCATGGTGGTGGTGCTGAGCTACTGGCTGAGTTTTGAATACGTGCAAAACCCTCGCAGCGCGCTTGAGCCAGACAGGGGGCAAGCAGCGCTGGTGAGGGGTGCGCTGCATGTGCTCAACCTCTTGCTGCCTTACCTCGAGCCCGATCAGCGCCTGCACTTGCGCACCCTCGCCCGAGCCTACCAAACCCAAACAGACCAGGCCTGCGAGTAAGCCTTGCCAGCGCCCAACAACCGGGCTGGCGATAATTCCCGCCGGCCCGGTTGTTGGGCTGTCCATCCACCCCTGCGCAAGCCACCATGTCTGACCTGAAAACCCAATTCAACGCCGCCGTCGCCAACTCAAAAGACCTGAGCGAACGCCCCGATAACCTGACCCTGCTCAAAATCTATGGGCTGTACAAGCAGGCCAGTCTGGGCGATAACAATGAAACCAGGCCCGGCTTCAGCGACATGGTGGGCCGCGCCAAGTGGGAGGCGTGGAACGGCTTGAAGGGCACAGCTGCAGACGATGCCATGCAGCAGTATGTCGATTTGATCGAATCTTTGAGCTAAAGAAGGTCCTGACGGCCTGGTGTGGCAGCCAGCAGCTGGTCAAGGTTTTTTTGCAAGTCGGCCTCAATGCGGTCTTTGAAAGCACTCAGCAGAAAACCGAGTTTGGCGGTCAGCTCGAATTGTGTGGAGCTGACTCGCAGCGTGCCGCTCACACCCGGGCGGCTGAAATTGGCCAGGTCTTCCTGCTCTGTCTCTTGGTAAGTGCAGCGCAGGCCAAACTCATGCCTGGCCTGTGCCACCCAGACCAAGGCGACTTCCCGGGCTCGGGGCAGGCCCAGGCCGTGGTCTCGTGCCAGATGGATTTCAGCCATTCAGAGCCC
>CAMATS010000298.1 GCA_945861195.1 Rhodoferax sp. OV413 | reverse complement strand
GGGGTTTGCTGTGTTTCGAGTACCGATTGGCGCAATCGGTTTGGCGCCAGGGCGCCGGCTGAGTCGAGAATCGGGTAGGCGATGGAGCAGATGTGCGAGTTGATTCGTTTGAGGTCGCTGATCAGGTCTAGGTGCAGCGAGCTGGTTTCTATGCTTTGCAGGGTGTTGACCGACAGCCGCGCCAGGTGGGTGGCGGCAAAGGCCCGCTCGAGATCCCGGAAGCGGCTTTTTTCTTCCAGCAGGCGTTGCGCATCGCGCACGGTGCCGTTGAGGAAGACGCTCATGCCCAGTCGCAGGTTGTCGATCAGGCGGCGGTGCAGTTCGGCTATTTCCTGCATGCCGGCCTCTGAAAATTCGCGCCCGGGGTTGATTTTTTTGTCCTCAATGTCGATCAGTACACGCTCCGCGATGTCGCCTATTTGCTCCATGTTGATGGTGAAGCTGATGATGTCAGTCCAGCGCCGACCCTCGTTTTCGCTGAGTGCTTCGCGCGAGATCTTGGTCAGGTAGTACTTGATGTCCGAGTACAACTCGTCCACCGTGTTCTCCATTTGTTGCAGTTCCTGGGCCAGCTTGCGGTCGTTGTTGCGAATCACCGGCAGCACACCGAGCAGCATGGTCTCAACCACATCTGCCTGGTGCATGGCCTCGCGTACCGCGCAGGAGATGGCCAATGATGGCGTGCCCAGCGCAGAGGCATCGAGGTGGCGTTGCCTGCCTGCGACCATCACCTTGGCTGGCTTGGGCAGCCAGTACTCGACCCAGCGCGCCACGACCTGGGTCAGGCCGATGAAAAGCAGGCCGACCATCAGGTTAAAGCACAGATGAAAGACCACCACCACGGCCGCTCGGTCGTCCAAAATCGGACCGACTTGGTGCAGCCACCAGCCCGCCAGGGGCGCGGCGATCACGATGCCCAGCAGCTTGAATATCAGGTTGCCTAGCGGCACCTGACGGGTCTCGATGTTGGCCTGCAGCGTGGTCAGCACGGCCAGTGCGCCGCTGCCCAGGTTGGCGCCCAGCACCAGGCCCATGGCCACGTCCACCGGGATGACCGAGCTCGAGGCGAGCGTGGCGGTCAGCAACACAATGGCCAGACTGCTGTAGCACAACACGGCCAATAAGGCACCAACCGTGATCTCCAGCAGCAGATCGCTGCTGAGAGAGCCGAGCAGGGTTTTGACAGCCGCTGATTGGGTCAGCACATTGGCTGAATCGGTGACCAGCTTGAGCGCAAGCAGCATCAGACCCAGGCCAATCAAAATACGTCCAACCCGCCCAACGGTGGTGGATTGCCGGGCGATGAACAGCACCACACCAATCAAGATGAAGAGGGGCGAGAGCCAGGACAGGTCGCGCGAGAACAGCAGGGCCATCAGGCTGGTGCCGATGTCGGCGCCCAGCATCACTGCCAGCGCTCCCGGCAGGCTCATCAGCCCCTGCCCAAAAAATGAGGACACGATCAGCGCGGTGGCGGTGCTCGACTGCAGCAGTGCTGTAACGCCAATACCCGACAAGGCCGCCGTGAACCGGTTGGCCACACTGCGCGCCAGCACTTGGCGCAGGTTTGCTCCCAATACCCGCAAAATGCCGGTACGCACCAGTTGGGTTCCCCAGACCAGCAGGGCGATCGCAGCCAGCAGGTTGAGCAAATGGGTCAAGCAGTTTCCTTCCGGGCTTGGTGCTCAGCGCGAGCGGCGCACGCGCAATATTTCGTCCAGGATCAGGCAGCCTGCACCTAAGGTGATGGCGCTGTCGGCAATGTTGAAGGCTGGGAAATGCCCGCCTGTAAATAAGGGACTGAGCCACGACCAGTGAAAATCCAGAAAATCCACCACATAGCCGTACAGCAGTCGGTCGATCACATTGCCAACCGCCCCGCCCAAAATGCAGACCAGCGCAAAGGCAAACAATTTTTGCCCGGCGTGGGCGCGCAACATCCACAGGATCACGACCACCGCCACGGCGCCTACCCCAGTCAAAAACCAGCGCTGCCAGCCCGATGCATCAGCCAGAAAAGAGAAAGCCGCGCCGCTGTTGTGCACCCGTACCAGGTTGAAAAAATCGGTTACGTACCTGCCTTCGCCCAGACCGTAGTAGCCGATCACCAGCACCTTGGTGAATTGGTCGGCCAGCACAATCAGGCTGGCCAATGCCAGCCAGTGCGCCAGACCAATCGGGCCGCGCTTGCCTGCAGAGGCCATCAGGCAAAACTCCGCGATTCGCCGTCGCCAAACAGGTTGCTGGTGCAACGGCCACACAGCTTGGGGTGGGCCGGGTCAATGCCAAGGTCTTCGCGGTAATGCCAGCAGCGTTCACATTTGCCTCCTGCAGCCACCCCAACCTCGATGCTTAATGTGGCGCCAGCGCTGATTTCGACCGCGGAGGTGATGAACACAAACTTCAGGTCTGGCCCCAGGCTGTTGAGGAGTGCGAGGTCCTGCGCTGGTGCGCTGATCTTGAGCCGCGCTTGCAGCGAAGAGCCGACCTGTGCGGCCGCGCGCAGGGCTTCAATCTCTTTGTTGGCTGCTTCGCGAATTTCGCGCAAGCGCGCCCATTTGGCAAGCAGAGCCGGCTCGGGGGCAGCAAGGTCGGCAAAGGTATCCATAAAAATGGATGCTCGGGTCGCAGCTGGGGTCTTGTTTTGTGCCCCAAGTACGGCCCAGGCTTCCTCGGCAGTGAAGCTCAAAACCGGCGCCATCCAGCGCAGCATGGCATGGGTGATCTGCCACAGTGCGGTTTGTGCACTGCGCCGTGCCAGGCTGCCGGCCGCGGTGGTGTAGAGACGGTCTTTGAGCACATCGAGGTAGAACGCACCCAGATCTTCGGAGCAGTAAATCTGCAACTTGGCCACCACGGGATGAAACTCATAGACCTCGTAATGGGCCAGAATTTCAGCTTGCAGCGCAGCGGCGCGGCTCATGGCGTAGCGGTCGATCTCCAGCATCTGCGCCAGTGCTACGGCGTGCGCAGCGGGATCGAAGTCGCTGGTATTGGCCAGCAGAAACTTGAGGGTGTTGCGGACCCGGCGGTACGTGTCGACCACCCGGGCCAGTATTTTGTTGTCAATGCCGAGATCGCCCGAGTAGTCGGTTGCAGCGCACCAGAGGCGAATGATTTCGGCACCGAGTTTGTCGCTCACCTCTTGCGGCGCCACCACATTTCCCAGGCTTTTGCTCATTTTTCGGCCCTGCCCGTCAACCGTGAAGCCGTGGGTCAACAACCCCCGGTAGGGCGCGCGGTCATACATGGCGCAGGCGGTCAGCAGCGAGCTGTGGAACCAGCCTCGGTGCTGGTCATGGCCTTCCAGGTAGAGGTCGGCCTCGGGCCCGCTGGCGTGGCCGGTGCCGGGGTGCGAGGTCTTGAGCACCGTGGTGTGGGTGGTGCCAGAGTCAAACCAGACCTCCAAAATATCACTGCTCTTGGTGTAGTGTGGTGCATCAGCGGCACAACCAAGGTGTGCCAAGATGTCTTCTGGCTTGGCCTTGCTCCAAGCCTCAATGCCGCCAGCTTCGACCATCTCGGCCGCCAGGTCCATGATGTCCAGCGTGCGCGGGTGCAGTTCGCCGCTGTCCTGGTGCAGAAAAAAGGGCAGGGGCACGCCCCAGCTGCGCTGGCGGCTGATGCACCAGTCGGGCCGGTTGGCAATCATGTCGCGCAGCCGGCCCCGCCCGTTCTCGGGGTAAAAAGCGGTCTGCTCAATGGCATCGAGCGCGGTCTGGCGCAGGGTTTTGGGGGCCTTGTCGACAGTGAACACGCCCTCGCCCTGGTCCATGCGCACAAACCACTGGGCCGCAGCGCGGTAAATCACTGGCGTTTTGTG
>CAMATS010000297.1 GCA_945861195.1 Rhodoferax sp. OV413 | reverse complement strand
TCCGGCTCGATGATGTGCGTGACGCCCAGTTGCCCAGCTTTGAAGACGTCAAGCCGCAAATTCTGCAGCAGTTGCAACAGCAAAAAATAGGCAAGTTCCAGGAAGACCTGCGCGCCAAGGCCAAGGTCGAGTAAGGGCCAGCGTCTGGCACTTGGGCTTACTCGACCTGGGCCAAGCAGCCCGCTAGGCCGTGGCCCAGGCCAGCGCCATCAAGGCGCCAATCAGCAGTGGCTGATGCAGCATGTAATAGCTCAGGCTCCAACGCCCCAGCGTGGCGAGCCAGCCACTGGCGGAGTGCGGCGGTGCAGACGGCAGCAAGCGCCCGCGGGCGATCAACCACTGCCCTGCTGCCATGCCCCACCACATCACCCCCAGCCAGGGAAGCAGGGGCACGTAGTCTTCGGTGATGGGCTTGCGGGTGATCAGGCCCAGCCAATTGAGCAGCGGGCTGTTGAACAAGTCGGCATGCTCGGCCAGCGGTCCCCAGGCGAGCAGGTCTGCAGACGCCGCTTTCAAACCAAGCACCAGCGCCCCACACAGCCACAAGTAGGCGCCCCAGTGGGCCGTCAAGCGGGCCACCAGAAGCATCAGGGCCAAGGCGTGCAAAACGCCAAAATAAATGAAGCTTTGCGCAAACATGACCCGCGAGGCCAATGTGACAAGCAGCGCGCAGCCCAGCACCTGCAACCAGCGCCGCCAAAAACGCGGCCAGCTTTGCCCCTGCGCCTGCGCCAAAGCCTGCCCCAGGCCGGCGCACAGCACAAACAGGCCCACGATCAGGCTGCGCTGCCAGGTCCAAAAGGGATCACGGTAAAAATCCTGCTGGATGTGGCCAAACTGATTGAGGTCAAAGCAAAAGTGGAAAGCCGTCATCCAGACCATGGCGAAACCCCGCAAGGCGTCGACGGTATGGATCCGGCCAGTTGGCTTGGTCAGTGTCTCTGGGTTCATGCCAACACCATACCCGATCGACACTCCGAACATCAAGCTGGGGTCAACCCTGGGCGCTCCAGCGGCGACGGTGACTTGCCCAAGGCGACTGCGCGACTCACGCGGACGTATCGCCACGCGGGCATAGCGGGTATCCAGCCAGCCCATGCCGGCAGATTGCGATTGCAATTGGCGGCGCTTGATCAATCCGTGAGACCAGAAGATATGTCGGCACCAGCATGGGGATTGCACCCGCTCAAAGGTGGTTTAAAGGGCCATTGGGCGGTCACGGCGAATGGCAACTGGCGCATGGTTTTTACTTTTGAAGGTACGGATGCCGTGTTGGTGGACTACCTGGATTACCACTGAGGATTTGAAATGACTCGAATGCACAATCCGCCACACCCAGGCGAAGTCCTGCGGGAATACTTGGGTGAAACGACCGTCACGGCTACTGCCGCGAAGCTGGGGGTCAATCGCGTGACGCTCAACCGTATCGTGACCGGCGCATCCGGCATCTCCGCTGACATGGCATACCGCTTGGCCGCAGCTTTCGGCACCAGCGCTGAATTGTGGGCTGGCATGCAGCTCCAGTATGACCTTTACCAGGCAGGGAAGGTGAAGCGGCCTCGCATTGAACGGATGGTCGCGTAACCCATGGCGACACAACAAGAGTTTTCGCGAGAAGCCTTGGGCATGAAAACAGACGCCCAGCGCCGCGCACTTCGCCACAGCCGCATCCAGGGACTGTGCGCGCTGGGGTCGCCGCTGGTCCAGCTCACCTGCCAGGGGTCTAGCGCTCTTGCCGCAAACCGCTCGCCCCCATGACAAGCAACTGACCAGAGGTCTCTGCGCCCGTGCTACTGCCAATTGGCCGTCAACACAGGGGTCAGCGCCATTGCGTAGGCCGCCGGCAAGGTGGACTGTCCGGCGGCCGGAGGCGCAAACGCCGTCATCGCGTTGGCTGAGATGGCGTTGATGTTGACTGCTTTATTGCTCATTTCTTCACTCCCGAGTTCAGGTTGTTCCAGATGCCTTTGTAGAAGTCTTCGTCTTTTTGCTGCGTTGCTTGGGTAAGTTGACCAACACGCTCCGTCCAGCTGCTAGGTAGGTGATATTCATAAAACACGGGGGGGCCTAGTGAGACGTTCAAGTCCTTAACCCGTCGCAGCTGAGTTGTCATGCCATTGGGAAAAGAGCGCTTGGAAATGGCGCAGCCGCCTTCCAAACGAACAAAGGCGTAACGGCCGTGAATCTCTTTGTCATAAGCGATCACGCGCGCCTTTCCCTCATGATCCTTACCCGCAAACGCCAACTCCTCCCCCGTCTGCGGATCAGCGAAGGGTTGGCGGGCGCCGAGAGATGGGTAGTTTTTGGATTTTTCACTGCCTCTGGAGCGATCGCCATTCGGCGCGGGCTCAAACCCATTGGCAGGCAAAAAGTGATAAGCCGTAGATACATCCTGCCAATAGAAATCCGCCACCATCCGGTTTGGTGCCCAGGGCAGCGGATGTGCCTGGCGGTCAAAGTACAGCTCCAGCACGCAGCGCACCAGGGGCTTGCAGGCTTTGGGGTTGCCGCCCCAGCCGCAGTCCTCCTCAGCACCGTCGCGCTCCATGCGAAACGCAGCAGCAGCCACGCCTTTGAGCTCAGCGCTGGCCCACTCCAGCGGCATGCCCACGCGCTGTGCGACCTCGGGCGTATAAACCCACACATTGGGGTCACGCCGGAACACAAAGTTACCCGGCCTTGTGCTGTGGGTGTTGCGCCAGTAGGTGGGGCTGCCCGGCGCGTAGGTGTAGTCCAGCCCATGCTTGCCGGCCTCCTGGGCCAGGCCAAATTGGCTGGCGGTGATGCACAACAACAGGCAGGCGGCTTGGAGACATTTGGCGGGGGTCATGGCATGGCGCCCAGTGCCTGAACCATAGCGTTGAAACATTTGGTAGCCCATCATTTCGTCTCCTGTAGATTTGCTTTGAGTTCCGAGAAGCCGTTGGCCCGCAAAAACGCCATCGCCTTGGGCCGCCAGACCTCGGGGTCTTGGGTGAACAGGCCGTGGCCGTCTTTGCCGTTGGGCGGGAACAGCACAAATTCACCAACGCCGCCCCCGGCCTTGAAAGCATCAAACCACTCCCGCGGGTACTTGGGGCCCATCCACTGGTCGTTTTCGGTATAGACCCACAGCGTGGGGATGCGGGCGCTGCGGCCATAGTCACTAAACATGGCCTTGAGCCGGTTCGGGGCGCAGGGCTCCTGTGGCTGCGTGAGCGGGTTACCCCCGCCGCCGCCGGCGAAGTTGATGGTGGCCACCACCCCGGGCGGGTTTTTGGCGGCCACGGTGATGGCTGTGGCGCCGCCAAACGACTGGCCAAGAATCAGGGTACGGTTTGGCAGCACATCGGGGCGCTGCCGTATGGCGTCCAGCACCTGCAGGGTCTGCACGGCAGCGGCCTCGTACCCGGGCGGGTAGTTTTTGTTACTGCAGCCGCCGGTATCTTCCACATCCTCCCCGCCAGACACGCCGTAGCCGAGCCGGGTAGGGACCACCACCAGAAAGCCCATGGCGGCGAACCAGCGGGCATTGGTGATAGACGTAGACCGGCCAAAAGCAGCCCGTTCCTCCGGCTTCACTGACCTGCCATGGTTGATGAGCGCAATGGGGTAGGGTTGGGGTGCATCGCTGTCGTGGTAGGTGGAGACCACCACCTCCTGCTCAATCACTTTGCCGTAGGCATTGCTCACCTTGACGGGCACTTTGATGATCTTTTCGATCAAGCGGGCGTGGGCTGAGGTGCAGACGACAGCACCCAAGAGCAGTGCCGGGGCGAGGAAGCCGAATACTCTGTGGAGTGCATTCATTTTGGAACTCATTGGGATGAAATAGATTTGATTGAATC
>CAMATS010000296.1 GCA_945861195.1 Rhodoferax sp. OV413 | reverse complement strand
CGGTGTTGTCCGCTGCGGGCCACGCAACCCTCTTGGCCCAGGGTCACGATCAGGCAGGGAACAGCAATGCGCGAGATTTGTTCGTCTTGGCTGGCGCAGCCGTCGGCCAGAGCGGCGAGTTCGCCTTGGTTGACGATCAGGATATCCACGTCAGCCAGCAGCTCGGCTGACAAGTGCTGCGCCGGTGCTGCATTGAGCACGACGGTAAGCCCCTGGGACTGGGCGGCCCGGGCGTAAGCGGCAACTGTTTCTAGTGGGGTTTCGAGTTGCAGCAACAGGTGGCTGAAGCCGGCTAGCGCAGGCAGGTGGGCAGGCGCCAAGTTTTGGTTGGCACCGGGGGCTACCGTGATGGCGTTCTCCCCTTGGGCTGAAACGCAGATAAAGGCGGTGCCAGTGGCCTGCTCGGTCACCCGCACCACATGCAGCACCACCCCGGCGTCGGCCAGGGAAGCCTCGATGGGCGCGGCGAAGGCGTCTGCGCCCAAGGCCGCCAGCAGATGGGTTTTGGCGCCGCCAGCACGGGCACAGGCGACCGCCTGGTTGGCGCCCTTGCCGCCGGGATAGGTCTTGAAATCGCCACCCAAAACGGTTTCTCCCGGGCTGGGAATATGAGGTGCCCGGACCACGAAGTCCAGGTTGGCAGAACCCGCCACCAGTATCATTGAATCACCTTTGCATGCATTGGACTGAACTGCTGCCGCATGGGGCAGACGCTCAGGGTGTTGGTCAAAACGTATTGTATGAATACCCTGAGTAGGGCCCGCTTGACGGGCAAGTTTGTTATGCTTAACTTGGCGGGTGTTAACCTAAGCCCGGTGCCAACGCAGTCGCACTGTTGAAAGCAAGCCCACTCCAACCACCATTGAAAGAGCGATCATGAAACTCAAGACTACGGCCCGTATGGGCGTTTTGGCGGCAGCCCTGGCCACCAGCTTCGCGGTATCTGCCGAACCGGCCATCGTGTTTGATATGGGCGGTAAATTTGACAAATCGTTCAACGAAGCCGCCTACAACGGCATGGAAAAGTGGAAGAAAGAAACCGGCAAGCAATACCTCGAGTTCGAAATTGCCAACGAATCACAGCGCGAGCAGGCCCTGCGCCGCATGGCCGAGAAGGGCGCCAGCCCGATCATCGCCATGTCGTTCAGCATGGCCTCGAGCGTTGAAAAAATCGCCAAAGAATTCCCCAAACTCAATTTCGCGATCATCGATGACGAGGTGAAGCTGCCCAATGTTCAGTCCTTGGTGTTCAAGGAGCATGAGGGCAGTTTCCTGGTGGGCGCGATGGCGGCGATGGCCAGCAAGACTGGCAAGGTCGGCTTTGTGGGTGGCATGGACATCCCGCTGATCCGCCGCTTCCAGTGCGGCTACGAGCAGGGCGCCAAGTGGGCCAACCCCAAGGCCGAGGTGTTTGCCAACATGACCGGCACCACTGGCGCCGCCTGGAACGACCCAGCCCGCGGTGGTGAGCTGGCCAAGGCGCAGTTTGCCAAGGGCGCCGATGTGGTGTTTGCCGCCGCCGGTGGCACCGGCATTGGTGTGTACCAGGCTGCCAAGGACGGCGGCAAACTGGCCATCGGCGTGGACAGCAACCAAAACCATATCCAGCCGGGCACCATGCTCACCTCCATGCTCAAGCGGGTGGATGTGGCGGTGTACAACGTGGCGAAGGGGCACAAGCCTGGCCTGTCGGTGTTCGGCCTGAAAGAAGAGGGTGTGGGCTATGCCATGGACAAAAACAATGAAAAACTGGTGAGCGCTGACATGGGCAAAAAAGTTGAGGCAGCCAAGGCCGACATCCTCAGCGGCAAGATCAAGGTGGTTGACTACATGACAGCGAGCGCCTGCAAGTACTGATGCTGCCGGGAGCCTGAGCGCGAGCGCTGGCCCCCGCGGCCTGCCCGGAGCAGCCATGCAGCCTGATCTCGCGGTGTGCATGACGGGCATCAGCAAGCGCTTCGGCGCTGTGCAGGCCAACGACCGGGTCAACCTGTCGGTGCGCCGGGGTACGGTGCACGGCATTGTGGGAGAAAACGGTGCCGGTAAAAGCACACTGATGTCGGTGTTGTACGGCTTTTATGCGGCCGACAGCGGCCAGATTGCAGTGTTCGGCCAAGCTGCCACCATCCGCCATGCCGATGACGCGATTGCCCTGGGCATTGGCATGGTGCACCAGCACTTCATGCTGGTTGACACGCTCAGTGCCCTGGACAATGTGCTGCTGGGTGCTGAGCCGCACTGGCAGCTGGCGCGGGCCCAGCGACAGGTGCAGCAGGAACTCGAACCCCTCATGCAAGCCACCGGCCTGCGGGTCAAGCTCGATGCGCTGGTGCAAGACTTGTCGGTTGGTGACCGTCAGCGCCTGGAGATTCTCAAAGCCCTGTACCGCGGCGCACGCATCCTGATCCTTGATGAGCCCACGGCGGTGCTCACGCCGCAAGAGGCCGAGCAATTGTTTGCGGTGTTGCGCGCACTGCGCGAACAGGGCAGCACGATTGTGCTGATCACACACAAACTCAAGGAGGTCATGCGCCTGTGCGACGAGGTCACCGTGATGCGCGCTGGCCGGGTGGTGCTAGACACGCCGGTGGCACAGGCCAGCATCGAAGGCCTGGCCCTGGCCATGGTCGGGCGCAAGGTGCAAATGGGCCGGCTTGAGAATGCCGCTCGGCCGGCGGCTACACAGGCATTGCTGGTCGCCTCCAACATTGGCTTGCGCGACGACCTGGGCGTGCAGCGGTTGGCCGGACTGAACCTGAGTCTGCATGCCGGAGAAATCGTCGGCGTGGCCGGTGTTTCGGGCAACGGGCAGAGCCAATTGCTCGACGTGCTGTGCGGTCTGAGCGTACCGGACAGCGGGCAACTGCTGCTGTGCGGCCAGAGCTTCACGTCCACGGCCTGGTTGCAGCCACACCTCGCCCGCCAGCTGGGCTTGGCCCATGTGCCGGAAGATCGCCAGGCGCGGGCCCTGGTCATGGCCTTTGTGGCTTGGGAGTCAGCGGTGCTGGGCTATGACGGCCTGCCCGCCTACAACCACCTGGGCTGGCTGCGCCACGGCCGCATGCGCGCTGCCACGCTGGCGATGATGCAGCGCTTTGATGTCCGGCCTGCCAACACCGAGTTGGGCAGCAGCAAGTTTTCTGGCGGTAATCAGCAAAAGCTGGTGCTTGCGCGCGAGCTCGGCCAAGCCCCGCGGGTGCTGCTGGTCGGCCAGCCGACCCGCGGCGTAGACATTGGCGCCATCGAGTTCATCTACACACACCTGCGGGCCCTGCGCGATGCCGGCTGCGCAGTGCTGGTGGTGTCAAGCGAGCTCGATGAAATCCTGGCCCTGTCAGACCGGGTGATTGTCATGAACCAGGGACGTATCGCCGGCGAATTGCCGATTGGCGACTGCACCGAAGCCGGTCTGGGCCTGCTGATGACTGGAGACGGCGCATGAGCCCGACCCACGGTCTGCCGCGCTGGGCCGATCTGCTGCTGCTGCCCGCGGTCTGCTTGGCCGTCGCCTTGGCCGCCGCCGGTACTGTGGTGGCGCTGGTTGGTCAAGACCCGCTTGAGGTGATGCTGGTGTTGGTCAGCGGTGCGCTGGGCTCGCCGCGCGGCATCAGTTACACCCTGTATTACGCCACCACCTTTATCTTCACGGGCTTGGCTGTGTCGGTGGCTTTTCATGGCGGCTTATTCAACATCGGCGGCGAAGGCCAGGCGATTTTGGGCGGTCTTGGCACCGGCTTGGTGGCACTGTGGCTGTCGCCAAGCCTGCCAGCTTGGCTGATGCTGCCCATCATGCTGCTCGCGGGTGCCCTGTTTGGCATGGCCTGGGCCGCCAT
>CAMATS010000295.1 GCA_945861195.1 Rhodoferax sp. OV413 | reverse complement strand
ATATCGGCGTGAGATCTGCAATCGGATCCCAGGCGACTGAATACATCAATGCATACCGGAATACCGTGATCGGTAATTGGCCGATGGTGTATCCGTCCGGCGCGGCCATTTTTAGCAGCGGCGCGACCAGCGTGCCGGCTGCTCCTGGTCGGTTGACGATGTTCACGGGTTGACCGAGCCGCTCTCCCGCCTCGTCCGCTAAGATCCGAAAGGTCAAGTCGGTACCCCCGCCGGTGGGCCAAGGCACGATCAGGCTGATAGGCCGTGTTGGCCAAGCGGTGGGCTGCGCAAAAGGCGTAAGCGGCGCGGCCAAGGTCAGCAGTCCGGTTTGTAAAAGACGGCGTCGACCAGGCAGGGGATAGAGGCGAAAGCGATTTGGAGGTGCCATTGAAAGTTTGGGCTTGGTTTTTTGCTTGCTAAGCCATTCCGACAGCCGCTTGCTCTGTAAAACAATTGTATTTTTAAACCTTCACTTTGAGGCGGCATGGTCAAAAAGCTGCTGCTAGCCGGTGCCAAAACAGAGCCAACCGACCGGGTCAGAAAGACCGCTGCGACTTACCCCCCCTGCCAACGCTTGCGTGCCTTGTCTGCTTGCGCTTATTGGGGCGGATGTCGCCGTGAACGCGCAGTTTGACAGTGACCTCACGCTTTTGATGTGGTCCTCGGGCTACAGTCACGAGCCAATGGTGGGGTACTTGCTGGGCCACGGTGCGGGCAAGCAAGCCAAGGATAATCGCGGTTTGACAGCGCTAGAGATGGCAGGCAGCGCCGGGCGCGCCTTGGTCATAGCGGCCTTGGCTGCGCTGGGTGGTGGTAGTGGTGGTGTGGTGCTTGCACAGACGCTGCCAGAAGTCGTTGTTTCTGCGTCCCGGGCCGAGCAGCTTAGCTTTGATGCGCCAGCCGGGATCCAGAGTGTGGCGCGTACGCAGATTCAGTCTGGTGGGCCCCAAGTTAATTTGTCGGAGGCGCTCAAGCGCGTTCCGGGCTTGACTATCCTGGAGCGCCAAAACTACGCGCAAGACTTGCAACTCTCGATACGCGGCTTTGGCGCCCGCTCGGCTTTTCGCATTCGCGGCATCCGCCTGTTGGTCGACGGCATACCGGCTCGGTCATCGTTAATCAGAGCGCGCTTCAGTTTTATGAGCCCGGACTGCCCAAAAACTGGTCCTTGGGACTGCGCTTGAGCGCACCACTTTGAAACTTTTTTGGCGTTGACGCGAACCTTTGCCGACCAATGCTGATGAAAAATTCCAGCCAGCCTGGCCAGTGCCGACAGTATCGAACCAGCTAGCGCTCAGCGGGCGCCTTCTGGGCCGGTGCCAGCGTGTTCAGATCAATGCCCAGGTGCTTAGAGACCATGTCTAGCGCGCCCTCGAACATGGCCCGCGCTGAGCCGGACACCGAGACCAGATGGGCATGCAGATGGCTGTCGTCTGGGCTTTGGTTCAGGCATTCCTTGCTGTACTGCTCAAAGCTGGCCAACTGGGAAATGGTTTCGGCGACATGGCGTATGCATTCGCACTGCACTTTGTTCGGAATCAGCGTAGCGCGGGCCAGGGCGTCTTCGGAGTATTTGCGCATCGGAATCGTGATACCAAGACCGGGGTTGCTGGCCGAGCCAGCGGGGTCCGCCAGCAACACAGAGCTGACCAAATCAGCCAATTCATGGTCCGACACGGGTTCTCGTCGAACCACCATGCCTGCGCGCTTCATGGCCTCTGCGGCCCGTTGTGTGCCGTAGTTGTAAATCACGATGGTCCGAGCGATCTGGTTGCGGCTGGCGATAGCCTGGATGTCGGCCATAAGCACCTCGTGCAGCGTGCTGGTCTTCACCAACAAAATTTGCGCTGGTTTCTCAAATTCGGCGTTTTTGGCGGCGTCGATGTCGGTGTGCACTTCACTCAGGGTGATCCGGTTGTGCAAAAAACTCAGGGTGAATTTGCTCGACTCAATGCGCGCTGCCAAGCCCATTCCGACCACCGCTATGGCCAAGGTTTGGGGCTGCAACTGTTGCTGGCCCGGCGCTGCAGGGGCACTGGCATGCCGTTGCTGGAGTTCGTTGAGCTGTTTTAAATCAAGCTGAGCAATTGTGCTGATGGCATGCCCCTTACGGCACAGCTGTTTGAGCAGGGTGGCTTTGAGCAGGTCTTGGTCGCTGTAAAGGCGGTGCTTGCCCTCGGTCTTGCCAGGAGAGAACGCGCGGTAACGGGATTCCCAAACTCGCAGGGTCGAAACTGGAACCTCCGCAAGTTTGCCGATGACGCCAATGCGGTGCATAAGTTTTTGTTGAATCATAGGACCTGGTTTGAGTAGAAATAATATAGATAAAAAGAATTATATTTTTTTATAGAGATATTTGATATATTTTTCGTCTATTATTCTACATGAAACATCTGAAATACCTGAAGGGAAACACCATGGTCAGCAAAAAAGCTATGCATGCACTGAATATTTTGGTCGTCGTGGCGGGAGTGCCTTACGGCGCCACGGTGAGTACACAGGCGGTTGCCAAGGCCTTGCAGCTGTCCGTGTCTTACCTCGAAGGCCTGATCAAAACCCTGCGCGATCACCAGCTGATTCGGTCTTTTCGGGGCCCCGGCGGCGGCTACCAGATGGAGCAGGACCCCTTCGAGATCACGGTCTGGGAGGTGGTCAAGATTTTTTCTGGTTTCAGCGATGAAGCGGGCAGGCCAGGAGACCAGGCAAGCCTGACTGGCTGGCTCGAGGAGCAAATCGACCTCACTCGCGCTGCGTTTCTCAAAGCGCACACCATCGGGGAACTGGTCAGCCCACAGTCCGAGTATTCGGTGCGAGCCGATCGTGCAGACAGCTCAGTGGGCTTCAAACCCATGCCGCCTGTGCTGCGCCCCCATGCGCCCAATTCGGTGTTCAACTTGCCGGAGTTTTATCAGCTGGCAGCGGCTTAGGGTAGTGACAAGGCTTTGACGTGAAACAGCCGCGCCCTGAGCCCGGATTCAGAGCAGTGCAAGGTCGCTGGCCTGGGCCCCCGGAAACAGGCTGTTTAGGTCAGTTGGGCCCAAGCCGTACTGGCGGGCCAGCAGGCCGCCGATGATGGCGCGGTAGTCATTGAGCACCGGGTAGTCACGGTTTTGAAACAGGTTGGCCTGGGTGATTGCGACCTGCTCCCCTACCACCCGGCCACCCCGCAGGCTACCGCCCAGCACCCAGTAGACACTGCCGTGGCCATGGTCTGTGCCGTTGTTGCCGTTTTGCCTGAAAGTACGGCCAAATTCGCTCAGCACCAGCACTGTCGTGTTGCGCCACTGCGACCCCATTTCTTGGGCAAAGGTTGCCAGGCCGCGGCCCAGTTCCTCAAACCGGCTGGCCAGCTGGCCGGTGGCCCCTCCCTGGGCCACATGGGTGTCCCAGCCGCCGACATCAACAAAACCCAGGTTGTAGCGGCCTTTCATAAGCCGGGCAATGCGCCGGGCCTCCAATTCGAAACCCCGGGCGCTGATGGCGTTGCGGCTGGCGGCGTCCATTTCGGCGGCCATTTCGCGCATCACCTCGTCGCGGACTGCAAAGCCGGCCTCGACATTGCTGGCCAGCCCCGTGCCTTGGTACATGGCGCTGATGACGCTGCTCTGGCGCGCGTCCACAGCTGGTTTGCTGACAGTGCGGAGCGCCGTGTTGGGTACTTTCACATCGCCTTGCAAAACCAGTGGCAGGCGGTCTGTAAAGGCCATGGCGTTGCTGTCGCGCAGGCAGGCGGCCAGGCGATTAAGAAAACCTGATCGGTAGTTTCGCCCGGCTTCTGGCGCCTGACCGAGCTCTATGCTGTCTTGCGTCTCGAAGTGACTGCGGCTGGTGTCGTGG
>CAMATS010000294.1 GCA_945861195.1 Rhodoferax sp. OV413 | reverse complement strand
GTTGATCTGCCGGCTTTGCGGGTCCTGGTTCGCCTGCGCCTCGCGCAGGTATTGGTCTATGTCGAGCTCTGAGACCCTGGCGCGTGGCTCCAGATCGCGCTCGCGCAAGCGGGTGAGGATGATTTGGTCACGCAAATTAGCCCTGAACTGCGCAAGCGGCATGCCTTCAGCTTTAAGTCGGCTGCGCAGCTCGGCCAAGTCAAACTGGTTCTGGCGGGCAATATTCTGTTCGGCCAGATCTACCGCGGCATCATCCACCCGGATACCAGTCTCACGCGCCACCTGCAACTGCAGGCGGTCGCTGATCAGGCCATCGAGCACCTCACGGGTGAGTGCGGCCCGCTCCGGCTGGGGGCGGCGTTGCTGCGCAATTTGCTGCTGCGCACGCTGCAACTCCAAGCGCAATTCATTGAAAGTAATGGGTTCGGTGTTGACAACCGCCACAATGAAATCAGCCTGTTGCTGTTGGCTCTGCGCCGGCTGGCACAGGCTGATTGACAGCGCTAGGCTGATTGTTGTGAGGCGTAACATCTGCATGGCTCAATGATAGTTGTTGGAGCAGCGGGGTAGCAGGCTATTCCCGCAGCAATTGGTAGCCCGGAATATTGGTTTTGAGCACCTGCAGCGGGTTGGTCCCCAGCCGGGTGAACCCGACAAACTCGAGCTGGAACATGATGCGTTCATTGGCCGACGTGCTGCTGGTCTGGATCCGCTCCAGCGCCAGGCGCCCCAGCCAGCAGCAGGCGTCGTACTCCAGCCCGAGCACGGTTGTCACCAGGCGGTTTTCGTTCAGGCTGTAATTGAGCCTGCCCACGCTGTACCAGCGCCCGCCGCCTTGGCCACGGCCGGGTCCGAGGTTCTCGCCAAGGTCGCCCCACAGCGCATTGACCGGCCACTGCCAGCCCACATCAAATTGCTCGTTGCTGTCGCGCTGGTAACGGTAGGCGGCGCTGATGACGCGGTACAGGCCGGGGTTGTAACGCACACCGGCGGTGCCCCGAACCGCCAGCTCGGTTTTTGCATTGAACTGAAGCGCAGTGTCAAAAGTCCAGCGCGGGTCCCAGGTGACGGTGGTACCCAACAACAAGTCGCTCAGCCGGTCCGACACCGCAGTACCACCGGGCAGGGTCACTTTTTGGTCCTCAAAGCGTTGCCGCTGGGCCAGGCCAAAGCGCATGAATTCTGCACCGCTGGCCGGATCGAGCAGGCGGCTCGTCACGCCCAGTGTGAGCAGATGGCTGTCGGAGATGCGGTCATTGCCGACAAAAGCATTTTCGGCAAAGATGGTGGCAAAGCTGAAGTCGTTGGCGCCGGAGTCGTAGTTGGGCAATTGACTCTGGTCGCGGTAGGGCGTATTGACATAAAAAGCCCGCGGCTCCAGGGTTTGGCGCAGCCCGCGCCCCCACAGCTGGGTGTCCCGCTCAAACACCAGGCCACTGTCAATGCTCAGGGTTGGCACCAGGCGGCTGGCAGTGCTGGCACTGGCAGCGCCGCCTGGCAACGCGGCATCGAACTGGTAGCCGGTGCCATGCAGCTGAAACTTAGGTGTCACAAAGCCACCCGGCAGCAGCCAGGGCCTTGACAGTTGCACAGCCGCAAAACCCCGGTGTGCATTGGGCTGGAGGGTGAGCCGCTGGTCGGCATCAAAGCGGGTGTAATCGGCCTCCAGCGACATATCGAAACCCCGCACATCAGCGAGCAGATAACGCGTGGCCAGTTGCGGCAGCCGGTTGTAAGGCGGGACGATGGGTGAACTCACATCTTGCAGGGTCTGCCACTGCAGCGTGCGCAGGCTGTTGGAGAAGCCGCTTTGCGACCAGCTCAGTGTGGCATCGTTGGCCAGCAGGCGCTGGGTCAAAGAGACATTGGAGCGCGTGAAGTCGCGCCAATAGTTGTCATCACTCACCCGGTTCACGCTCAGGTTGAGGGCCATGGCATCACCGCCCCAGGGGCGAGGCAAACTGCCCCGGTGGCTGCCCGTGAAGCCCCAGCGGGTCATGCTTCGCAGGGGGTCATCTGGCAACACCTCGAGCCGCAACTGGCCGGCGTAATCCTGTTCTAAATAACGAAACTCACTGCCAAGGTTGGCGCCGCGCTTACTCATCAAGGTGGTGGTCAGGGTCGCGTCACGGTTGGGCGCGATGTTCCAGTAATAGGGCAGCATCAACTCGATGCCGTTGACATTGTCCAGACCCGGGGTTGGCGGCAGGAGGCCGGATTTTCGGCGCCCGGTCAGCGGAAAACTCAGGTAGGGAACCGGCAGCAAGGGCAGTTGCATGAAGCTCAGCACTGCGCCCTCAGCGGTACCCGTCTCTTCCTCATTGTCAATCCGGATGGTGGCCGCGCGCATGATCCAGTCGGGCAGCCAACCCGGGCCCGGTTGGCGCGCGCAGGTGGTCAGGCTGGCCTCGCGGATGACGGTTCGGTTTTCGCCCAAAAAGTCTATTCTTTGCGCCTCGCCGTGCGAATCGTTGACCGAGAAGGAATACCGGGGCTGGGTGAAAAAGCCCTCAAAGGATTCAAGCTTGAGTTCGAGCAAGGGCCCCTCGTACACATTACCGCCCCGGCTGATATACACATTACCGATGGCCCTGGCCTGGTCGTCGGGCTGGTAATACTCCAGCCGGTCGGCCCGAATCAGCGTGTCGCCACGGCTGAGTTGCGCGTCGCCCTCAATGACGGTGTCGAGATCGGGTCGCCCAGACAGGCGTTGACCGGTCACGATGACCGGCTGGGGACCCTTGGGTTTGACCGCTCCCGCTGCGGCCAGGGGCGTGGCGCGCGGCTTGCTAGTTTGCGCATTGGCCTGCTCTGCTTGGTTGGCAAGCAGCAATACCAAGCAAGAGCACTGGACAGTACGCCAGGCTTTGCGCTTGATTTCGTGCAGCAGGGCGGGCATCGGCAGCGTGGGGGCAAATCGGGTGGTGGGGGACGCAGCGGCAGCGCTGAGCGACCGGGTTTGTAGAATGGATTATCCATGAGCCTCAACAGCACACCCGAGCCGGCAGGCAGCACCACGCCCTTATGGTCTGACCCACTGCGCGAAGCGGCATTCGGCCAATGGCTGGCATCTTTGGCCGCGGCCCAAGGCTTGCACACCGGCTCGCTTCGTATCGCCTCGGCCGACGCAAGTTTCCGGCGCTACCTGCGTATTGACAGCGTGGCCGGTAGCCGCATCATCATGGACGCCCCGCCGGACAAAGAAGATTGCCGCCCTTTTGTCAAAGTGGCGCAGCTGATGCACGAAGCCGGCCTGCTGGTGCCCAAGGTGCTGGCCTGGGACGAGCCCAAGGGCTTCATGCTGCTGAGCGACCTGGGCACCCAGACCATGATGCAGGCCATCGACCCGGCCCAGCCGCAGGCCAATCTGGGGCTGTACCTGCAGGCGGTGGACGCCCTGGTGGCCTGGCAGACTGCCTCCAAACCTGATGTGCTGCCGCTCTACGACCAGCCCTTGCTGAACCGCGAACTGGCTTTGTTCCCCGAGTGGTACCTGAGCGGCCACCGCGGCCTGACGCTGGATGCCGCCCAGCAAGGCACGCTGGATGCCGCCTTTGCCACCATCATGGCGCAGAACCTGGCCTGGAGCCGGGTTTATGTGCACCGCGACTTCATGCCGCGCAACCTGATGCTCACCGGTGACCGGCTGGGTGTGCTGGATTTTCAGGACGCGGTCTACGGCCCGATCACCTACGACGTGGCCAGCCTGATGCGCGACGCCTTTTTGAGCTGGGATGAGGATTTTTGCCTGGACATCACGGTGCGCTACTGGGAGCGGGCCCGCCGAGCCGGGCTGCCGGTGGGTGACGATTTCGGCGAGTTTTACCGCGGCGTGGAGTGGATGGGCCTGCAGCG
>CAMATS010000293.1 GCA_945861195.1 Rhodoferax sp. OV413 | reverse complement strand
CCGAGCGAACTCGAGAACGATCTGAAGTTTTCGCCCTACATCACCGATGCGGTGCTGGTTGGCGACAAACGGCCTTACTTGACAGCGATGATCATGATTGACCAGGAGAACATCGAAAAATTTGCCCAGGACCGCGATGTGCCTTTCAGCAATTACGCCAGCCTGACCCGTGCGCCCGAAATACAAAGCTTGATTCAAAGTGAAATTGACCGGGTGAATAAAAAATTTGCCAGGGTTGAACAAATCAAGAAGTTTGCCCTCATGCAGACCCAGTTGACCGCCGAGGACGAAGAACTCACCCCCACCATGAAACTCAAGCGTTCGCTGGTAGAAAAAAAGTACGCAGCGCAAATTGAGGCCATGTACCGTTAAAAATTTTTATAGGAGATACGCCATGACAAACACCCTGAAAACCACAACCCTGCTGGCCGCGCTGGCCCTTTGCGCCGGCATGGTGCAAGCCCAGACCAAGTCTGCCCCGCTGCAAGGCGTGTCAGCCACCGAGATCACGCTGGGCTCCATCCAAGACCTCTCCGGCCCGCTGGCCGGATTTGGTAAGCAGGCCCGCTTGGGCATGTTGCTGGCGGTTGACGAGATCAATGAGCAAGGCGGCCTCAACGGCCGTAAGCTCAAGCTGGTGGTCGAGGACTCGGCCTATGACCCGAAGAAGGCTTTTTTGGCAGCGCAAAAACTGGTCAACCAGGACAAGATTTTCATGATGGTCGGCCACATTGGCACGGCACAGAACCTGGCAGCCATGCCGGTGCAGTTTGAGAAAAATATCGTCAACTTCTTCCCGATCACTGCCGCGCGCGAAATGTATGACCCGTTTGACCGGCTCAAGTACGCGTTCGCCGCCACCTATTTCGACCAGATGCGCCAAGCCGTACCCAAGCTGGCTAAAGAAAAGGGCGCGAAAAAAGTTTGCACCCTGTACCAGGACGACGAGTTTGGACTCGAAGTGTTCAGGGGCGGCGAGGCAGGCCTGAAAACCATCGGTATGGAATTCGCCGAAAAAACCACCTACAAACGGGGTGCTACCGACTTCTCGTCACAAGTGGCCAAGCTGCAATCCAGCGGCTGCGACATGGTGGTGCTGGGCACCATCATCCGCGAAACCATTGGCACCATCGGCACCGCTCGCAAGCTGGGCTACAACCCGGTCTTCATCGGCTCCAGCGCCTCCTACACCGACCTGATCCACAAGCTCGGTGGCAAGGCCATGGACGGGCTGTACGCCACCATGACCGTACAAAACCCCTACACCGAAGGCCTGACCCCGCAACTGCAGTTCTGGGCCAACAAATACAAAACCAAGTTCAATGACGATGCCACCGTGTTTTCAGTCTATGGCTACGTCATCATCAACACCTTTGCCAACGCCGCCACCAAGGCTGGCAAAAACCTGACCACCGACAGCTTCATCAAGGTGATGGACACCTTGACCCTGCCCACAGACATCTTTGGCAGCGCGCCAGCCAGCTTCTCGCCGACCAAGCGCCTTGGCAATAATTCCTCCCGCCTGTCGCAAATTCAGGATGGCAAGTGGAAGGCTATTTCGGAGTACTACTCAGACACACCGGATGCTGCCGCTAAGGCTGCGCCTGCCAAGAAATAAGAGTTTGATCCAGCCGCGCAAGTTGAGATAACCGACACAATAATCTGCGCGCTTTGACACCTGCATCGTGCCGCACAAGGTGGTCAGCGGGTCTTGTTTAATGTTGTTGAAAATTCGTGTCTTGCCGCAGCGTTTTTTTCTTAACGTGACATTTTCCCTGCATGTCGCACACCCACTACCGGTAGATAAACCGAGACGGCCAGAACACCGGCGACCTGGTGTTCAAGGGACTGACCCAACCCAGCGGCTACACCGAGCCGCTGCGGCAGGCCTGGGAGCTGAAGTTGAAGGTGGGCTGCAGCGTTTCACCAACGTGAAGTTACTGCTGTCTTGGCAGCTGACTGCGCCTAGTCAGCGTGGGCTGGAACTCAACAACGTGATCGCCACCCCCCATTGCACCGGCAGCTGGGTCGAACCGTCCCTGGCGTCCAAGATGATCGGCGCGTACCACTGCGTCGCTGATGCCACTGCGTAAGGCATCCCTGGCAGCGATCGCGTTCACGCTGGCCGCCACCTGCCTGTTCGCGATCATGGACACCACCACCAAGTACGTGGTCCAGACTGTGCCGGTGCTCATGGCCTTGTGGGCGCGCTACTTCCTGCAGGCGCTGATCTCCAGCCTGTGGCTGTGGCCGACGCATGGGCGCGCCCTGTTGCGCACCCGCCAGCCCTGGCTGCAGACGCTGCGCGGCCTGTCACTGGTAGCGAGCACGCTGTTCGCGATCCTCAGCGTGCGCTTCATGCCGGTGGGCGAATTCGTCGCGATCGTCATGCTGGTGCCGGTGATCGTGACCCTGATCTCAGCCACCTTGTTCCGGGAGCGGGTTCGGCCGACGCAATGGCTGTTCCTGCTGGTCGGCTTCGCCGGCGTGATGCTGATCATCGAGCCGGCCCAGCCGCGCTTCGGCTGGAACACACTGTACCCGCTGGCCTGCGTGGTCGCCTCCGTCGCCTACCAACTCAGCAGCAGCCACCTGAGCAGCACCGAGCCGGCCAGCACAGTGCACTTTTGGAGCATGTGCAGCGGGGCGATCATCGCCTGCCTGCTGCTGCCTTGGGGCTGGTCGACTGTCGATTCCGGTTTCATGTGGATGCTGATGGTGGCCATGGGGGCGATGGGCGCCGTCAGCCATTTCCTGCTGGCCCTGGCCTACCAGCGCGCGCCGGCCACCGAGGTGGTGCCCTACATGTACTCGCAAGTCGGCTTCGCGGTGCTGTTTGGCTGGATCGTGTTCGGCGAGTTACCGGGCACGCTGGCTGGCGCCGGCATCGTGCTGATCATCCTGTCGGGACTGGGTAACGCCTGGCAGCTGCGGCTGCGCCAGCGTCCATGAGGCACCCTCACCTGCAGGATGTCTTGCTGCAGGCGCTGCGCCCGAGTTCCATGCCACCGTCAGGTCATCGATGAGTATTGAGGCTAGTATTCCTGCGCGATGATCCTCGTTCGTATTACCCGGAGCATGCAATGACCCACTTTCTGCCTACCGACTCTCCCGCGAGCCAGGGCATGTGCCCGCAGCGCCTGGAACGTGCGTCTGCCCTGCTCGCCGCCGAGGTGGCTGAGCACCGTGTCGCCGCCGCCTCGATGCTCGTGGCCCGCAATGGGCGTGTGGTGCAGCACGTGGGCCATGGTGCCGCGCCCGATGCGGTGTACCTGCTGGCATCGATCACCAAGCCGGTGAATGCAGTGGCGGTGCTGTTGCTGGTCGAGCGTGGCCTGATGTCGCTGGACGACCCGGTGGCACGGTATCTGCCGGAGTTTGCGGGGCCCGATCGGGCGGCCGTGCGGGTACGCGACCTGCTGAGCCACACCTCTGGCCTGCCCGACATGCTCCCAGAGAACCTGGCACTGCGACGCGCACACGCCCCGCTGAGCGCCTTCGTGCAGGGCGTCTGCACCACGCCGCTGCTGTATCCGCCGGGCACCGGTTTTGATTACCAGAGCATGGGCACGCTGCTGGCCGGTGAGATCGTGCAACGGGTTTCCGGGCGGCCCCTGCGCACGTTCTACCAGCAGGAGATCTTCGAGGTGCTGGGCATGCACCAATCCTCGCTGGGACTGGGCGGACGCCCGATTGCCAACACCGTCTGGTGCCAGTACGAGAGCAGCCCGGATGTGGCACTTTTCGGCGCCAACACGCCTTATTGGCGCGATATGGGCCACCCCTGGGGCGGCATGCACTCCACCGTGAGCGACCTTTCGCTGCTACTGCAAGCCTTCCTGAATGGCGGGGCGCT
>CAMATS010000292.1 GCA_945861195.1 Rhodoferax sp. OV413 | reverse complement strand
AGGTGCTCCAAGGCTGCTCGCAAGTGGCGCAGCCGGTAGGGCTGACCCATCAGGTAGGGGTGTAGCGCAATGCCCATCACCAGCGGCTGTTGGCGGGCTTGCAGCAGCATCTCGTCAAAGTTGTCGACGATCATTTGGCAAAAATCCTTGGCGTCCATTTGCCGCGCCATGATCATCGGTATGTCATTGAGTTCCTGCGGGTAGGGCACAGTCCAGAGCGCCTGGCCGCTGCGGGTGCGCATGGGCAGCGGCTGGTCGTCATGGCACCAATTGAGGGTGTAGCGGTAACCCGTCTCGGCCAGCAAATCGGGGGTTAGCGTGGTCTCGGAAATCCAGGGCGATAGCCAGCCTTGGGGCGCCGCATGGCCGTGGGCCAGCATGCGATTACGGCAATGGACCAGCAACTCACGCTCGGCCAATTCGCCCAAACTGCCTTGCCGCTCGGCATTGCTGTGGCCGTGGCCAATCAACTCGTCGCCACGCGCCACCAGGGCCGCCACTAACTCCGGGCAGTGTTCATAGAGGGCGGTATTGATCAATGCGCCGGTCGGCAGTCCGAGGGTGTCAAACAGTTCCAAGCAGCGCCAGGCGCCTACGCGGTTACCGTACTCGCGCCAAGCGTAATTCAGCACGTCGGGTGGCGGTGATGCCGGCCCGATGCAGGCGCCCAGCCCCTGGCCAAACGCAAAGTGTTCGACATTAAAGCCCAGGTACACCGCCAAGCCAGCACCATTGGGCCAACGGTAAGAAGCCCGTTGCTCGATGCTGCAGTAGTCAAACCGCCCGTGTGTAGGCAGGGGGCCAAGATACTGGGCGGACATGTGAAGATACTGGGCTTGCGGAGAGCGACGGGAGTGTGCAGAGTATAGATTTGGGGAAACCGCGCCACGGTTTATTAAACTGCGGCAGCACCCGGTTGCTGTGATGAAGAACAAAAGCCCTCCATGACGCCAAAAAAAACTGTGCTGCGCATAGGCGCAGGCGCCGGTTTTGCGGGCGACCGTATCGCCCCGGCCCGCGAGTTGGCGCAGCAAGGGGAGCTTGATTACCTGGTGTTTGAATGTCTGGCCGAGCGCACCATTGCCCTGGCGCAACTCGAGCGCAGCCGGCATCCGATGCTCGGCTTTGACCCGCTGTTGGCGCAACGCATGCGAGCGGTACTGGCGCCCTGTTTGAGCCAGGGTGTTCGCATCATCAGCAACATGGGAGCAGCCAACCCGCTGCAGGCGGGCCATGAGGTGCTGCGGATCGCCGCCGAGCTCGGGCTGCCCCAGGTGCAGGTGGCTGTGTTACATGGTGATGATGTGCTGGAGGTCTTGCGCAACCGCGGGCAAGGTTTGGCGGTACTTGAGTCATCGGCAGCTCTGGCAGACCTGCTGCCGCGCGCCCTGTCGGCCAATGTCTACCTGGGTGCTGAGGCCCTGTTGCCTGCACTTCGCACCAAGGCGCAGGTGATCATTACCGGCCGGGTTGCCGACCCGGCGCTTTTTCTGGCGCCGCTCATACACCACTTTGGCTGGCGTTTAGACGATTGGCAACGCCTGGGCCGCGGTGTGTTGGTGGGACATTTGTTGGAGTGCGCCGGGCAAATCACCGGGGGGTATTTTGCTGATCCGGGTTTCAAAGATGTGCCCAAGCTGGCGTGCTTGGGTTTTCCACTGGCTGAAGTTCAGGCCAGTGGCGATGCCGTGATCACCAAGGTGGCGGGCTCGGGCGGCTGCGTCACTGCCGCCACCTGCACCGAGCAGCTGCTGTATGAGATTGATGATCCGTCACTTTACCTGCAGCCCGATGTGGTGGCCGACTTTTCCGCAGTGCGCTTTGAGCCCGCCGGGCCAGACCGAGTGCGGGTGAGCGGGGGGGACGGGCAGGCCAGGCCCCAGACCCTCAAGGTCAGCGTGGGCTACCGCGATGGCTTTATCGGCGAGGGCCAAATTTCTTATGCTGGGCCTGGCGCGCAGGACCGTGGACAGCTGGCACTCGAGCTGGTGCGCCAGCGCCTGGGCGATGCCGGTCTGGGCGACTTTGACAGCCGCTTTGAGCTGATTGGCCTCAACGCCCTGAGCGGCCCGGTGCAACAAGCACTGCACCCGCGTCGGCCAGAGCCGACCGAGGTGCGGGCCCGGGTTGCCCTGCGCGTGGCCACGGAGCAACAGGCGCAGGCGGTAGCCCATGAAGTCGAGGCGCTCTACCTCAACGGCCCGGCCGGCGGCGGCGGCGCTACCCGCGCGGTTAAGGAGGTGATCGCAGTGGCTTCGGTGCTTATTCCGCGTGAATGGGTCAGCACCCGGATTGAACTCCTAGGCCCGGGGCCAGGGCCATGAGCCGCCCAAAATCTGTGCTGCTGCGCGACATTGCCCACGCCCGTAGCGGTGACAAAGGCTGCCGTGCCACGCTGTCGGTGATCGTGTACCACCTGAAAGACTTTGCCCTGATCGAGCAGGCGCTCACCGCGCAGCGGGTGCGCCTACACTTGGGCGCCATCGTTCACGGCGCGGTGGATCGCTACGAGCTCGCGCATCTGGGCGCCCTGCACTTTGTGTTGCACGACGCTTTGGGCGGCGGGGTCACTCGATCGCTGGCGCTTGATGCCCATGGCAAGTGCCTGAGCGCCATGCTGCTGGGCATGCGCATTGAGCCGACCCGATCTGAGATTTTTTACAACCCGATGGAGACACCATGACACATAAAATCAAAAATCTGCTGGCCCTGCTGTTGGCCCTGGGCGCCTGCGCGGTGCAAGGGCAAAACTTCCCGACCAAGCCGATCAAGGCCATCATCCCCTTTGCGCCCGGCAGCGCCACCGACCAGATTGGCCGTGCCTTTGCTCAAAAAATGTCCGACACACTGGGCCAAGCCGTGGTCGTGGAAAACAAGGCCGGGGTCAATGGCATGTTGGGCGCCGACGCGGTGGCCAAAGCCACGCCAGACGGCTACACCATTTTGATCGGCACCAACAGCACCAACGCTGCCCTGAAAAGCCTCATGAAAAAACTACCCTATGACCAGGACACGGCCTTCGCACCAGTGGCCTACATGGGCTCGGTGCCGCTGATTGTGGCGGTCAACAATGATGTGCCGGTGCGCAACCTGCGCGAGCTCACGGAGCTGGCCCGCGCCAAACCCACCGTGCTGACCTATGCCAGCGCCAGCACCTCGCAGCGGGTATCGACCGAAATGCTCTCCAGCATGGCGGGCATACAGATGACTTATGTGCCTTACAAAAGCGGCCCGGCCGCCATGACTGACCTGATCGCTGGCCAGGTTAACCTGTTCACCGCCGACTTTGCGGTGATGTTGCCGCAAGTCAAGGGTGGCAAGGTGCGCGGGTTGGCGGTGACCTCAAGCCAGCGCTCCAAGGCCGTGCCTGATCTGCCAACGGTCAACGAGGCGCTGGGCCTCAAAGACTACGAGCTGATCGCCTTCTTTGCCATTTACGCGCCTGCCGGAACCCCGGCCGATGCGATCCAAAAACTCAACCGGGCGGCCAACGCGGCTGCGGTCGACAAAGATTTGCTGGAGCGTTTTTCGGCCCTGGGTTTTGAGACCGCGCCGGCCTCGCCCGACGCGCTGGGCCAGCGCACCGCTGCCGAAACCATCAAATGGGCCAAGGCAATCCGCGAAGCCAAAATCGAAACCGAGTAAGCCCCAGGTCTTTGACAGCCAAAGGAGCAGCGCCGTGTCGAATATTTGGCGTTGGCTGGCTTGGGGCCTGCTGGCCCCTGTGCTGCTGGCCGCGCTGGGCTTGCAACTCTCTGGGCACGGCTACATCTGGCGCGCTTTGGCCGCCACTTACCTGCAAGGCCATGCCACTGCGCACATTGACGATGCCAACAACTTCGAGCAACGCCTGATTGCCGC
>CAMATS010000291.1 GCA_945861195.1 Rhodoferax sp. OV413 | reverse complement strand
GACGCAAAGCACCAGGATGGCTTGCAGTTGGGGGGTCATAACTTTCTGTGCCAGTGGGTTGTGGGTGTCGGGCTCAGCCCAGCCGGGCCCGGTGCCGTGCAATCTGCGCCTGCACCTGCGCCGGCGCCGTGCCGCCCAAGGTGTTACGGGCGTTGAGCGAGCCGCGCAGGCTTAGCACCTCGAACACATCGGCACCGATCTGCGGGTGAAACTGCTGCAGAGTGGCCAGTGGCAGCTCGGACAGGTCGCGCTGCTGGGCCTGCGCGGCCTTGACGGCGTAGGCCACGGTTTCGTGCGCGTCGCGAAACGGCAGGCCTTTTTTAACCAGGTAGTCGGCCAGGTCGGTGGCGGTGGCGTAACCCTTGCGCGCCGCCTGCTCCATGGCCTCGGCATTGGCCGTGATGCCGCCGCTTTTTTGCCCGGTGGCCGAGTCGGTCTGGCCGCCAATCATCTCGGCAAAGATGCGCAGCGTGTCCTTGAGCGTGTCCACGGTGTCGAACAGTGGCTCCTTGTCTTCCTGGTTGTCCTTGTTGTAGGCCAGCGGCTGGCCCTTCATCAGGGTGATCAGGCCCATCAGGTGCCCCACCACGCGGCCGGTCTTGCCGCGCGCCAGCTCGGGCACGTCGGGGTTTTTCTTCTGCGGCATGATGGAGCTGCCGGTGGTGAAGCGGTCGGCGATTTTGATAAAGCCGAAGTTCTGGCTCATCCACAGGATCAGCTCCTCACTCAGCCGGCTGATGTGCACCATGCACATGCTGGCGGCGGCGGTGAATTCAATCGCAAAGTCGCGGTCGCTCACCGCGTCGAGGCTGTTCTGGCAGACCTGCGGCTGGCCCTGATCGTCGACCATGCCCAGGGTGCGCGCCACCCGGTCCCGGTCCAGCGGGTAGGTGGTGCCCGCTAGTGCCGCGCTGCCCAGCGGCAGGCAGTTGGTGCGCCGGCGGACATCGGCCAGGCGCTCGGCGTCGCGGCTGAACATCTCCACATAGGCCAACAGGTGGTGACCAAAGCTCACCGGCTGCGCCACCTGCAGGTGGGTAAATCCCGGCATGATCAGATCCACATGGCGCTCGGCCACGTCCACCAGCGCCAGCTGCAACTCGCGCAGCAGGGCGTTGATCAGGTCGATCTCGCCACGCAGCCAAAGCCGCACGTCGGTGGCGACCTGGTCGTTGCGGCTGCGCCCGGTGTGCAGGCGTTTGCCGGCGTCGCCCACCAGTTGGGTCAGGCGCGCTTCGATGTTCAGGTGCACGTCTTCCAGGTCGAGCTGCCACTCGAACTTGCCGGCCTCGATCTCGGTGCTGATTTGCGCCATGCCGCGCACAATGGCCGCCTGGTCTTCGGTGCTGAGGATGCCCTGGTGGCACAGCATCTCGGCATGCGCCAGCGAACCGGCAATGTCGGCCTGCCACAGCCGCTTGTCAAAAAACACGCTGGCGGTGTAACGCTTGACCAGGTCACTCATGGGCTCCGAAAAGAGTGCCGACCAGGCCTGGGTTTTTTTCTCGAATTGATCGGTTGACATGGGTGAGGCGGCGCTGGGGGCACCGGGCCTGGTTTGGGGTGTTTGCCGGAAACAGGCAAGACCCGGCCTGGGCCGTGCTTGCGCTGAACAAAGCCCATTTTATGGGCCTTGTTCATCGTCTCAGCCTGGGGCCAAGGCCGGCCCTGTGGCTCAGCCGGTATTGCGCAGCCCAGCTGCTATACCGTTGATGGAAATATGGATGCCCCGTTGCACCCGCTCGTCGGCCTGGCCGGCTCGGTAGCGGCGCACCAATTCAACCTGCAGGTGGTGCAGTGGGTCGATGTAGGCAAAACGGTTCCGGATCGAGCGTTGCAGGCTGGTGTTGCCGGCCAGGCGCTGACGTTCACCAGTGATCTGGCCCAGCGCCAAGACGGTGCGATGCCACTCGGCTTCGATCATCGTGAATATTTTCTTGCGCAAGCGGGTGTTGCTGACCAGTTCGGCATAACGCGCGGCTAGCGCGAGATCGCTTTTGGCCATCACCATATCCATGTTGGACAACAGGGTTTTGAAAAAAGGCCACTGCCGCACCATCTGCTGCAACAGCGCCAGCCTTTCTCTGTGCAGCGCGCTGCCCTGATGCTGCAGAAATTCTTCCACGGCCGAGCCAAAGCCATACCAGCCAGGCAGCGTGAGACGGCACTGGCCCCAGCTAAACCCCCAGGGGATGGCGCGCAGGTCTTCGATGCGTTGGCTCGGTTTTCGTGAGGCCGGCCGCGATCCGATATTAAGTTCGGCAATTTCGCGGATTGGCGTGGAGTCAAAAAAATACTCGGTGAAGCCCGGTGTGTCGTAAACCAGTTGGCGGTAGGCCGCCATGCTGCTGAGTGACAACTCGGCCGCTGCCTTCAGGAAGGGCGCGCTGGCCGGTTTGGTTGGCTGCAGCAGGGTCGCCTCCAGCGTGGCTGCGACCAGGGTTTCGAGGTTGCGCCGGCCGATCTCGGGGTTGGCGTATTTCGAGCCGATCACCTCGCCCTGCTCGGTGAGTCGAATCTGTCCGCGCACCGTGCCCGGGGGTTGGGCCAGGATCGCCTGGTAACTGGGCCCGCCGCCGCGCCCGACCGTGCCGCCGCGGCCGTGGAACATGCGCAGCTGGATCATGGCCCCCACGCTTGCCACTGCGTGTGCTGCGCTGCCCCCCGAGGGGGCTAATCCACCTTGGGGCGGCCCGGCGGAGAGGCTTGCCCCCACGCTTGCCACTGCGTGTGCTGCGCTGCCCCCCCGGGGGGCTAATCCACCTTGGGGCGGCCCGGCGGTGGATTTCGTTGCCCCGTCGCTCGGCACTGCGCGTGTTTCGTTGTTGATGTGGCCGGGCAGGTAGGGCACCAGGTCGGCGACGACGCAGACTGGGCCTACGCCGGGGCCGCCGCCGCCGTGTGGGATGCAGAAGGTTTTGTGCAGGTTCAGGTGGCTGACGTCGCCGCCAAATTCGCCGGGGGCAGCCAGGCCGACCAGGGCGTTCATGTTGGCGCCGTCCACGTAGACCCGCCCGCCGTGCTGGTGCACCAGGGCGCAGAGGGCTTTGACCGATGTCTCGAACACGCCGTGGGTGCTGGGGTAGGTGATCATCCCCGCCGCCAGATGCTCGCTGTGCTGCTCGCACTTGGCTTGCAGGTCGGCCATGTCTACGTTGCCTTGCTCGTCGCAGGCGGTGACCACCACTGTCAGCCCGGCCATCTGAGCGCTCGCCGGGTTGGTGCCGTGGGCGCTGCTGGGGATCAGGCAGATGTGCCGGTGGCCCTGGCCGTGCGCAGCCTGCCAGGCGCGGATCACAAGCAGGCCTGCGTACTCGCCCTGGGAGCCGGCGTTGGGCTGCAGGCTGATGCCGGCGTAGCCGGTGGCGGCGCACAGCCAGGCGCGCAACTGCTCGTCCAGCGCGGCGTAGCCAGCACGCTGGTCGGCCGGCGCAAAGGGGTGAATGTTGGCAAATTCCGGCCAGGTGATGGGAATCATCTCGCTGGTGGCATTCAGTTTCATGGTGCAGCTGCCCAGGGGGATCATGCTGCGGTCCAGTGCCAGGTCCTTGTCGCTGAGCCGGCGGATGTAGCGCAGCATGCTGGTCTCGGACTGATGCGAGTTGAAGACCGGGTGGGTCAGAAAGGGGCTGCTGCGCCGCAGCTCATGCGGAATGAGTGGCTCCAGGCCTTTCTCAAATGCTGCCACCTGGGGCAGAGCCTGGCCGTCCTGCGCAACTAGCGCCCAAAGTGCCGCTAGGTCGCTTCGGGTGGTGGTTTCATCGAGCGAAATGCTGACGCCATCTTTTGAGCCAAATCGCAGGTTCAGCCTTGCTGCGTGGGCTTTTCTAGCTATTGATTCAGTCGCGTTTCCGGTTTGCAG
>CAMATS010000290.1 GCA_945861195.1 Rhodoferax sp. OV413 | reverse complement strand
GTGATGGCGCCAATGACCATGACAAAATTCAGGGCGGCATCACTGAGCTCAAACAACGGCGACATGCGCGCCACCATGAAAATACCGGCGGTGACCATGGTGGCGGCATGGATCAGCGCAGAGATGGGCGTTGGCCCTTCCATCGAATCGGGCAGCCAGACATGCAGCGGAAACTGGGCTGATTTGCCCATGGCACCAATGAACAGGCAGATGCAGATCACGCTGACCAGCAGCCAGTCGGTGCCTGGGAAGATGAGTTGCTTGAGTTCGGCTGACTTGGCAAACACCTCGGCATAACTCAGCGTGCCGGTGTAGGCAACGATCAGGCCAATGCCCAATATAAAGCCAAAATCGCCCACCCGGTTGACCAAAAAGGCTTTCATATTGGCAAAAATTGCGCTGGGTTTGTTGAACCAAAATCCGATCAGCAGATAAGACACCAGCCCAACCGCCTCCCAGCCAAAAAACAGCTGCAACAGGTTGTTGCTCATGACCAGCATCAGCATGGAGAACGTGAACAGAGAGATATAGGCAAAAAAGCGGTTGTAGCCCCGGTCTTCGTGCATGTAGCCGATGGTGTAAATGTGCACCATCAGCGAGACAAAGCTCACCACGCACATCATCATGGCGGTCAGTCCGTCGACCAGAAAACCCACCTCCATTTTGAGCCCGCCAACCACCATCCAGGTGTAGATCGTCTCGTTGAAGCGGGCGCCATGGTTCACCACACTGTCAAGCGTGATCGCCGACAGAATGAAGGACAGCAACACGCCACCAATGGTGAGCGAATGCGACATGCGCCGCCCGATCAGGTTACCGCCAAATTGCGTGCCCAGCACTCCGGCCACCAGGGCTCCAAGCAAAGGTGCCAGGGGCACGGCGAGCAACATCGAGGCATTCAGGGTTTGACTCATGGCTTAACCCTTGAGCGTGTTGAGTTCGTCTATGTGGATGCTGGACTTGTTTCTGAACAAAAGCACCAAGATCGCCAGGCCGATGGCCGATTCGGCAGCGGCAACAGTGAGGATAAAGAAGACGAAAATTTGTCCGTGCATATCGCCCATGTAATGTGAGAAGGCAACAAAATTGGTATTCACCGCCAACAACATCAACTCGATCGCCATCAGCAGCACAATCAGGTTCTTGCGGTTAAGAAAAATACCTATTACCGACATCGCAAAGAGCATGGCGCCCAGCGATAAAAAATGTCCGAGGGTCAGGGTCAGGCTCATGGTTTGGTCTCCGCCGAAGTCGGGGCAGTCTCCGGCGCAGGCGCTGGCTGGGTGGCTTTCATGCTCAGCACAGTCAGGCGCTGATCGGGTCTGACCCGCACCTGGTCCGATGGGCTGACAAACTTGCTGTCTTTGCGTCGACGCAGGGTGAGAGCAATGGCGGCGATCATCGCCACCAGCAGGATGGCCGCAGCAATTTCAAGCGGGTAGACGTATTCGGTGTAAAGCAGTTTCCCGAGCTCGCGGGTATTGGAGTATTCGCCAGCGCCCAAGCCCAGTGCGCTGACAGTTTTGGGCTCTTCGCTGATTCGAAAGCCACCCATCAAGACGGCTGACATTTCTAGCGCAATCAAAACCCCCAGCACCACAGCGAGGGGGAAGTGTTTCCAAAAACCCTGGCGCAGACCCTCGGCGCCAATATCCATCATCATCACCACAAACAAAAACAAGACCATCACCGCGCCGACATAAACCAGCACCAAGGTGATAGCCAGAAACTCGGCCTTGAGGAGCATCCACAGCATGGCGGCCTGGAAAAAAGACAGCACCAGGAACAGCGCCGCATGCACCGGGTTGCGCGCCGTGATTACCCGAAATGCCGCGAACAAAAGAATGGCCGAGAAAGCATAAAAAAAAGCCGTTTTAAGATCCATGAGGAGAACTTCTTTCTGGCGGCCAGTCAGCGGTATTTGGCATCCGCCGCCTTGGCTGCTGTGATTTCGCTTGCATAGCGATCGCCCACCGCAAGCAGCATTTCTTTGGTGAAGTACAGGTCGCCCCGTTTTTCGCCGTGGTACTCCAGGATATGGGTTTCGACAATCGAGTCCACTGGGCAGCTTTCTTCGCAAAAACCACAAAAAATACATTTGGTCAGGTCAATGTCATAGCGGCTGGTGCGCCGCGAGCCGTCGGCGCGAACCTCAGACTCAATCGTGATGGCCATAGCTGGGCAGACCGCCTCGCAGAGTTTGCAGGCAATGCAGCGCTCCTCGCCGTTGTCATAGCGGCGCAAAGCGTGCAGACCACGAAAGCGCGGCGACAGCGGGGTTTTTTCTTCCGGGAACTGCACCGTGACCTTGCGTTGGAACAGGTAGCGACCGGTCAGGGCCATGCCCTTGAAGAGCTCGAGCAGTAAAAAACTGCCGAGGAAGTCCTTGAGCGAAAAGGCCGCGGGCGTTGGAGCAGTGGTCGACATGGGTGAGGTCCTGTTCAAGGCCAGATGTTGAAAGAAGTCTGCATCCAGGCGGCCACCACGACCAGCCAAACCAGCGTCACAGGGATAAAAATTTTCCAGCCCAGACGCATGATCTGGTCGTAGCGAAACCGCGGGAAGGTGGCGCGTACCCAGATGAACAGGCTCACGACGGCACAGGTCTTGATGCCCAGCCAAACCCAGCCGGGAATCCAGTTGAACAAATCGCTGTCCACCGGTGCCAGCCATCCACCCAGGAACATGATGGCAGCGAGGATGGAAATCAGCCACATATTGGCGTATTCGGCGAGGTAAAACATGGCGTAAGACATGCCTGAGTACTCGACCATGTGGCCAGCCACGATTTCAGCCTCGCCCTCGACCACATCAAAGGGATGGCGGTTGGTCTCGGCCAAGCCGGAGATGACATACACCACAAAGATCGGCAACAGAGGCAACCAGTTCCAGGACAGGAAGTTAAGCCCCATGCTTGAAAAATAGCCCTTGGCCTGGCCGGTCACGATGTCGGTGAGGTTCATGCTGGCCGACACCATCAACACCACCACCAGACAAAAGCCCATGGCGATCTCGTAACTCACCATTTGGGCTGATGCGCGCAGCGCACCCAAAAACGAGTACTTGGAGTTGGAGGCCCAGCCTGCAATCACCACGCCATAGACCTCCATCGAAGTAATTGCCATTACAAACAAGAGGCCGGCGTTGATGTTGGCCAGGGCGATATCGGGTCCAAAGGGGATCACCGCCCAAGCCGCCAAGGCTGGCATGATGGTCAGAATCGGCCCAATGAAAAACAGACCTTTGCTGGCGGCAGTGGGCACCAGTATTTCTTTGGTCATGAGCTTGAGCGCATCTGCAATCGGCTGCAACAGGCCCAAGGGCCCCACCCGGTTGGGCCCCACGCGCACCTGCATCCAGCCTAAAAACTTGCGCTCCCACAGGGTCAGGTAAGCCACAGCGCCCATCAGGGGCAGCAGAACGGCCACGATTTTGAGCAGCGTCCAGAGCACAGGCCAACCGGCGGCCGCCCACCAAGGTGCCGCCAGCAGGCCTTGTCCGGCATTGAACAGGGCGTCAATCATGCGTTCACCGCCTGGGGCGCCAGTGGCATGGACCGCGCATCCGCAGTCAGTTGCAGACTCGCTGCGCGCCGCACCAAGCCGTCCAAGGCATAGATGCCGGCCACAACCGGTGGTGTTTCGGCGGGCGTCAGATCCACCGTGGCCGTGGTGGCATTGCTCAGCAGCTCAGGCGACACGTGGGTGGTTTGCGGATTGGCCAGCTCAGGCACCTGATGCAAGACCGCTTGCGAGGACTCGAAATCGAAACCCGGCAGGGCCAGCAGGTTGGCCAGCACGCGCAACACCTTCCAGGCCGGACGAGTCTCGCCCAGCGGCTTGACCACCGCATGGAAGCCCTGTACTCGGCCCTC
>CAMATS010000289.1 GCA_945861195.1 Rhodoferax sp. OV413 | reverse complement strand
AGTTCCTTGGCACGTTTCAACACCAGCTCACGGCCAAGATCAAAATAAAACTGGACCGGCCGCCCCACAATGTCCAGCAGGCTGTGGCGTGGATTGATCGCCACATCCGGGATCTGGTAGACCAGCTGGATACGTCGTTTGAGTTCCTTGTCGCGCGCCTTAAGGGCCGGCGGCAAGGGTTTGCCCTGGAACAGGATCTCGCCACCGCGGGGGGGCAACAGTCCCGTGACAATCCTAGCCAGTGTGGACTTGCCGGATCCGGATTCGCCGACAACAGCGACGGTTTCACCACGCCGAACATCGAGCGAGACCCCTTTGACCACATGGAAGTCACCGTAATAAGCGTGGCAGGCCTTGATCGACAGCACGGTCTCGGCCGTCACCGTGGCCTGCGTCGCCCGTTCACTGGCGGCCGCTCCGCGCACAGCGACCAAACGGGCGGTGTAATCCTGCCGGGCATGGTGCAGGATCTGGTCGGTGAACCCCTCTTCGACTTCCTTGCCGTGACGCAACACTTTGATCCGGTCGGCCACCTGGGCCACCACCGCGAGGTCATGGGTGATGTAGAGCGCCGCCGTGCGGTATTCGCGAATCAGCGACTTGAGCAGAATCAGCACCTCGATTTGTGTGGTGACATCGAGTGCGGTAGTCGGCTCATCTAACACCAGCACATCAGGTCGGCAGGACATTGCCATGGCCGCCATGGCACGCTGCAATTGCCCACCCGACACCTGATGCGGGTAGCGCGAACCAAAATTTTGCGGGTCAGGCAAGTCCAAAGACCGGAACAGCTGGCGCGCCCAGGCCTCGGCCTCAAGACGGGTCATGATGTGGTGAATCAGGGGGGCTTCGCAGACCTGGTCCATCAAGTTATGGGCTGGGTTAAAGGCAGCAGCGGCCGACTGCGCAATGTAGGCAATGCGCTTGCCGCGCACATCCCGCCGCCCTTCGGCGTCCAAGGCCCGGACATTGACACCGCCGAGGATCACCTCGCCGCCGGCAATGTGCACGCCGGCCCGCGCATAGCACATGGCCGCCAATCCAATGGTCGACTTGCCAGCACCGCTTTCACCGATCAATCCCAGCACCTCACCCTGCTTCAGGCGAAGGTCCACCTTGTCAATGATGACTGCACCGGCCACGCTACCCATCTGCAGGCCTTTGATTTCCAGAATGATGTCGTCAATCATGCCATCACCATGTTCAAAGCTCGGCCTGCGCGCCCGACGGGCGGGCGTCAATAGACAGCATCCAGTCCACCACCAGGTTGACCGACACCGTCAACAGGGCAATGGTCACGGCCGGGTAGATCGGAGCCATCATGCCAAAGTTGATCGCTGCGGCGTTTTCTCTCACCATGCCGCCCAGGTCGGCGTAGGGCGGCTGGATGCCCAGCCCCAGAAACGACAGGCCTGCAATAAACAGAAAATTAAAGCAAAAGCGCAGGCCAAATTCGGACACCAGCGGCGCGCGGGCGTTGGGCAATATTTCTCGGGTGATCACCCACCAGAGCCCTTCGCCGCGCAGACGGGCGGCTTCCACATACTCCATCACCGCCAGGTTCATGCCCAGGGCCCTTGCCAGCCGGAACACGCGGGTAGAGTCGATCACGGCGATGGTCAGGATCAGCACCGGAATACTGGAGCCAAAAACCCCCAGAATAATGAGCGCGAAAATCAAACTAGGGATAGACAGCATCACATCGAGCAAGCGGGTAAAGAAAATGTCAATCCAACCGCCCAACACGGCGCTGATGAAGCCCAGCACAATCCCGATCAAAAACGACAGCGAGGTGATGGCCAGCGCCACGGCGATGGTCATGCGCGAGCCGTACATGATCCGGGTGAGCATGTCCCGGCCAATCTGATCACCACCCAGCCAGGAGGTGGCCGACGGCTCGTCCCAGGTGCCCCCGATGTTGGCAGACTCCTCGTAAGGCGCGAGCCAGGGCGTGAAGATCGCCACGACCAGAAAGATGGCCATGACCACCAAGCCAAACCAGGCTGAAGGCGTGGGCTTTTGTCCAAACACTTTCACTCGTTGCTCCTCTTGCCTGTCTCGTCTTATGACTTGTTGCGCAGCCGCGGGTTGACCAGGATCACCAAAACGTCCGCCAAGGTGTTAAGCACCACGAACACCGTGGCAAAGACCAGGCCACAGGCCTGGATCACAGGCACATCGCGCTTGGACACCGCGTCCACCATCAACTGGCCAAGCCCCGGGTACACAAACACGGCTTCAATGACCACCACGCCAACCACCAAGTAAGCCATGTTGAGTGCCACCACGGTGATGATGGGCGCTGCCGCATTGGGCAGGGCATGCCGAATGATCACGCGCCGACGCTTAGCGCCTTTTAGAAACGCCATTTCAATATAGGGCGTGGACATGATAGACAGCACCGAGCTTCGGGTCATACGCAGCATATGGGCGGCCACCAGCAGGGTCAAAGTAATGGCTGGCAAGGTGGACTGGTACAGGCGTTCGCTCAGCGGCATGCCTTTGACGACCGTGGACAGCGAGGGGAACCAGTCGACATTGACCGCCATGGCAATGATCAGCAGGTAAGCAATGAAAAATTCCGGCATTGAAATGGCCACCAGCGTCAGGATATTAGACAACTTGTCCGACAACTTGCCTTCGTTAATCGCCGAATAGATGCCGAGTCCCACGGCCAAGGGAATAGCGATCAGGGCCGCATAGCCGGCCAGGAAAAGGGTGTTGGCTAGGCGCGGCATGATTTCATCGACGATGACGCGTTTGTTGGTCAGGGCAACACCGAGGTCGCCTTGCAGGGCACCCAGCAACCAATTCCAGTACCGCAGATGGGGCGGCACATCAAAGCCAAGTTCCTTACGAAACACACTCAGGGCTTCGGGCGTAGCGCCCTGCCCAAGGACGGCGGACGCGACATCACCGGGAAGGATCTGCGTGCAGATGAAGATCAGCACAGAAACTGCCAACAAGGTCAACATCCCTAGCAGCAGCCGGTTTACTATCAATCGCGTCATCGGCAGAGATTCCCAAGAAAAAGCGCGCTTTTATAACGCTGTAACCAGCGGTACAAAAAGCGCGCCAAGCAGTGTTAAGTCTGACGCCAGCGGGTCAGCCCGCTGACGCCCGGCTTCAGTCGATCAAGCGAACCAGCCTTTTTCGGCGATACGACCATCGGCCATATCGTACCGGCCCGATGGGGTCAAACCCATCAGTTTGGTCGTGTGGGCATCCAGGTAATCTTGAACCGCAAAACAGACCATGCCCGAGTTCTGGCTGATCAGTTCCTGGCACTTGGCGTACATCGCTGCGCGCTTGGGCTGGTCGAGTTCAACACGCGCGTCGGTCAAGAGCTTCTCAAAGTCGGCATTGACGAAATGGGTGTCGTTCCAAGTGTTCTTCAAGCCGCCGCCAAAAGTGCTGCTGAGCTGGTTGTCGATGGTCGGACGGTTGCCCCAGTAGACAGCACAGAACGGCACTTTGAGCCAGACGTTGTCCCAGTAACCATCACCGGAGACGCGCTTCAGATCAATCTTGATGCCGGCCTTGGCAGCCGACTCTTGGAACACCTGGCCAGAATCGGTTGCGCCAGAGAAGGCGCCTTCGGACACTTGCAACTCGATGGGAGCGCTGATGTTGGCTTTCTTGAAGTGGAACTTGGCCTTGTCCGGGTCATAGGCAACTTGCTTCTGCTTGGCATCGTAGTACTTCATGCGCGGCCCAACAGTGTGGTCATTGCCCACTGTCGCGTAGCCGGAGAACACGTTCGTCACGATCTTGTTGCGATCGATACCGTGCTTCAGAGCCAGCATCAGGTCTTTGTTGGTGTACGGATCTTTGTCGGTATGAGCCACAAAAGCAAAGCGGTTGCCCATGCCAGGCGTACG
>CAMATS010000288.1 GCA_945861195.1 Rhodoferax sp. OV413 | reverse complement strand
TCATGTGGCCGCAGTGGCTGTGGCTGTTGTTGGTGTTGCCGCTTCTGGTGGCGGCATATGCCAGGATGTTGCAGCGCAGGAAGAAACTCTCACCCCACTTCGCCGGCCTGAGCGGGCTCAACACACTTGGGCGCGGTGGTGGTCGCTGGCGCCAACACCTGCCGCCGCTGCTGTTCCTGATGGCCATTGCTGCAGCCCTGCTGGCGGCCTCCCGGCCGTTCGCGGTGATCGCCCTGCCAGCCACACAAAGCACGATTGTTTTGGCAATGGACGTGTCCTTGAGCATGAGGGTCACAGATGTCAAGCCCAACCGGTTGGTAGCCGCACAGGAGGCGGCCAAGGCCTTTTTGAAAGACTTGCCTAAATCGGTCAAGGTGGCGATTGTCACTTTTGCCGCCTCGGCGCAGCTGATTCAGCCTGCCACGCTGGACCGGGAAGCCTTGGCGGCTGCCATCGATCAGTTTCAAATGCAGCGCGGCACGGCGATTGGCAGCGGTATCGTGGTCTCGCTGGCCGAACTTTTTCCGGGCGAAGGCATTGACCTCGGCGAGATGACCTTTGGCAACGCCCGCAAGCGCGGCGTGGCCATTGATGAGACGCCGCCGGCCTTGAAGAGCTTTGTTCCAGTGGCGCCTGGTAGTTATGAATCAGCAGCCATTGTTCTGCTCACCGATGGACGGCGTACCACCGGCGTGGACACCCTGGAGGCCGCCAAGATGGCTGCCGACCATGGCGTTCGGGTCTACTCGGTGGGGCTGGGCACGGTAGACGGTGATGTTGCGGGTTTTGAGGCCTGGTCAGCCTACATCCGGCTCGACGAGCCGACCCTCAAGGCGGTCGCCCTCGCCACCAAGGCAGAGTACTTTTACGCCGGCACCGCTGAAACCCTGAAAAAAGTTTACGAGCGACTCAGCTCCCGGATGATGATTGAAAAAAAAGAAATCGAGGTCTCTGGCTTGCTGGCGCTGGCAGCAGCCCTGTTGGCGATCAGCGCGTCAGCCCTGTCGCTACTTTGGTTCAACCGGATCCTGTGAGCCCAAGCCGCGCCCGCAAATCAGCAGCCCCCTACCCCCAAAAAAACCCAAGCAAGGCCCCCACTTGAAACTACACATCGCCCCACGCGCACCCAACCCTCGTCGGGTTCAAATGTTCATGGCTGAGAAAGGCATCCTCGACATCGCCTTGGTGACGGTCGACCTGAACCAGGGCGAGCATCGGGGGCAGCCCCATTTGGCTAAAAACCCGATGGGACGGGTACCGGTGCTCGAACTCGACGACGGCCGCCACCTGAGCGAATCACGCGCCATTTGCCACTACCTCGAGGGCCTCTACCCGACCCCGAACCTGATGGGCCTGGGTTTTGAAGAGCAGGCCTTCATCGAAATGGCCGACCGCCACATTGAATGGAACCTGCTGCTGCATTTCGCCAGCGCCATCCGCCATACCCACCCCGGCCTGGCCGTTCTCGAAAAACCCCAGTTCCCAGACTTTGGCGCCTCCCAGCAAGCCAAGGCCATCGCTGCCGCCGGCATCTTTGACAAGCTACTCCAAAGGCAGCCTTTCATGGCCGGGCAACGGTTCACGATTGCCGATATCACCGCTTTTTGTTGTCTGGACTTCGCTCGCGGCTTGCTGAAATTTGTGCCGGCCGAACATGGCCTGCACGCACTGCAAGACTGGCGCACCCGCGTGGCCGCACGGGCCAGCGCCGCCAGCCCGCGCGCGCCGCTGCTTCCTTAGATGAGCAGGCGCGACGAGCGGGGCACGTGCGCCATTAAAAACTCCATCTGGTCGGCCAAAATTCTGCGGTTGCGCAAAATAAAGTCCTCCCACAGGCTTGGCACATAGGGTGCATACAGCAGCGGCATGCCGGCCTGCTCTGGCGTGCGGTGGCTCTTGCGGTGGTTGCAGGGGCGGCAGGCAGTCACCACATTCATCCAGTTGTCCGCTCCCTTGAGTGCAAAGGGAATGATGTGTTCGCGCGTCAGGTCTTCCTCTTGAAAATGGTCTCCGCAATAGGCGCAAATATTGCGGTCTCGGGAAAACAACTTTGCATTGGTGAGGCCGGGCTTGAGCTTGAAGGGGTTGATGTTAGGCACGCCCTTGGTGCCAATAATGCTGTTGACGGTGATGATCGACTGCTCACCGGTGCGCGCATTGTGGCCGCCATGAAACACCGCCACCTCGCCGCCCATCTCCCAGCGAACCTCCTGGGCGGCGTAGTGGATGACCGCCTGCTCGAGCGATATCCAAGACTGGGGTAAACCCTGGGCGGACAGCTTCAATACCTTCAAAACACCCTCCTGTAGTCAGCCGGGAAGCAGGCGAACCTGGCGTGGTTGCCGGCGCTGACAGCCCGAAAAACTGCCAACCCGAGGCTGCGGGACAATATACCTTGTTTTCGTGTCGAGTCGGCGCGGCCAGGCAAGCAAAAAGACAAGGCTACATGAAGGTTTTTCGAGGTTTCAAGCATCCCGGCATCGCCCCTGCCTGCGCTGTGACGATTGGCAACTTTGACGGGGTTCACCGTGGCCACCAAGCCATGCTGGCGCTGCTGCGTAGCGAGGCCCGGCAGCGCGGCGTGCCCAGCTGCGTGCTGACCTTCGAGCCCCATCCGCGCGATTATTTTGCGGCCTGGCGCCAGCAGCCAGCGCTGGCACCAGCCCGCATTGGCACGCTGCGCGACAAACTCATCGATTTGGAGCGCTGCGGCGTCGAGCAGGCGGTGGTGCTGCCGTTTGGCGACCGGCTGGCCATGCAAACGCCCCAAAGTTTCATCGACAGCGTGTTGCTGCAGGGCCTGGGCGCGCGCTATGTGCTGGTGGGCGATGATTTTCGTTTTGGCGCCAAACGGGCAGGTGACTATGCCCTGCTCGATGCTGCGGGCCTGGCGGGCGGCTTTGATGTGGCGCGCATGAACAGCTACCAGGTGCACGGCCTGCGGGTGTCAAGCTCAGAGGTTCGCCTGGCCCTGCGAGAAGGCCGCATGGACGATGCAGCGCGCCTGCTGGGCCGGCCCTACCGAATCTCGGGCCATGTGGTGCACGGCCGAAAACTTGGCCGCGAACTGGGTTTCAAAACCCTGAATTTGCGCTTTGCCCACTGGAAGCCAGCTGCCAGCGGCATTTTTGTGGTGCTGGTGCATGGCCTCTGCGCGCAGCCTGTGGCGGGCGTGGCAAACCTGGGCGTACGGCCCTCGCTTGACGCTCATGATGTCAATGGCGGGCGGGTGCTGCTTGAGACCCACTGCCTCGACTGGCCAAGCGAGCTCGGCCCAGAAGGGGCGTACGGTAAACTCATTGGGGTGGAACTGTTGCACAAACTTCACGACGAGCTCAAATACGAGAGCCTGCCGGCCCTGAAAATAGGCATAGCCCAAGACTGCGATCTGGCCCGCAGCTATCTGGCCAATCAGCCCGCCCAGACCCCTCAGCAAACCAGGCGCGACCGAATCTGACGCTTGCCAAGCGCAGGCCTGCCGCCAACCCGTTCCCCGCACCATGACCGACCAGACCACACCGACCGATTACCGCAGCACGCTGAACTTGCCTGACACGCCGTTTCCGATGCGCGCCGACCTGCCCAAGCGCGAACCGGGCTGGGTCAAGGCCTGGGATGAAGCGGGCACCTACCAAAAGCTGCGAGATGCACGCCGCAACGCGCCCAAGTTTGTGCTGCATGACGGTCCGCCCTATGCCAATGGCAAGATTCACATCGGGCATGCCGCCAACAAGGTTCTCAAAGACATGATCGTCAAGGCGCGCCAGCTCAAAGGGCTGGATGCGCACTACATCCCGGGCTGGGACTGCCACGGCCTGCCCATCGAAAACGCCATCGAAAAACTGCATGGGCGCCAACTGCAGCGCGACGAGATGCAGTCCAAAAGCCGTGCCTTTGCCAGCGAGCAGAT
>CAMATS010000287.1 GCA_945861195.1 Rhodoferax sp. OV413 | reverse complement strand
AACCCACCGGAGATGAACACCATTGCCTACAACACCTCCAAGGGGGCGGCCATCAACTTCACGCGGGCCTTGGGCGCCGAATGGGGCAAGTACAACATCACGGTGAACGCCATCTGTCCGGGGTTTTTCCCGACCAAGCTCAGCCAGGGGGCGATTGATGCTTTTGGTCATGAAGCGATGGCCTCGCACGCCCCCTTGCTGCGCCTGGGCGATGATGAAGACCTCAAGGGCCTGTGCCTGCTGTTTGCATCCGATGCTGGCAAGCACATCACCGGCCAGTGGCTGGCGGTGGATGGCGGCGTGAGCGTGGTCACTGGCGGCTGAGCCGAGCGCCTCAACACACTGAGTTTGACAGCCATGCCCAGCAACATACAAATCCAGCTCGACAAACGCCCCGTAGGCGAAGCTCGGCTGAGCGACTTCAAACTGGTGGTCAGTGATACGCCACCTCTTCAAGACGGCCAGGTGCTGGTGCACCATCACTATTTGAGTCTGGACCCCTACATGCGCGGGCGCATGAATGACGCCAAAAGCTATGCTGTGCCGCAGGCGCTGGGGCAGACCATGGGTGGCGGTACGGTGGGAGAAGTGATCGAATCGCGCAACGCCAACTACGCTGTGGGCAGCCAGGTGCTCGGCATGGGTGGCTGGCAGCAGTACAGCGTGGTGGATGGCAATCAGCCTGGCGCCCTGCGCAAAGTGGATACCCGCCAAGTGCCGCTCAGCGCCTACCTGGGGGCGGTCGGCATGCCTGGTGTCACGGCATGGTACGGGCTGGTGAAGATCATCGAACCCAAGCCCGGCCAGACCATGGTGGTGAGTGCGGCCACTGGCGCGGTGGGCAGTGCCTTTGCCGCTTTGTCCAAGGCGCGTGGCTGTCGCACCGTGGGCTTGGCCGGCGGCCCCGACAAATGTCGCTATGGCCTGGAGGAACTCGGTTTCGACGCCTGCGTCGACTACAAGCAGCACAGCAGCGCCGCCTCGCTGGGCAAGGCCCTGAGCGCCCAATGCCCGGATGGCATTGACGGCTATTTTGAAAACGTTGGTGGCCAAGTGCTCGACGCTGCGCTGCCTCTGATGAACGCTTTCGGACGCATCGCGGTCTGCGGCATGATTGCCGGTTACGACGGTGCGCCGCTGCCATTGGCTGCCCCGGCCTTGATTTTGATTAGCCGGCTGCGGCTGCAAGGCTTCATCGTCAGCGAGCACCGGGAGGTCTGGCCTGCAGCACTCGAAGAGCTCGGCAGGCTGGTGGCCGCCGGCCAATTGCGCCCGCGCGAGTCAGTGGCGCAGGGCATCGAGGCCGCGCCCGAGGCATTTTTGGGCCTGCTCAAGGGGCGCAATTTTGGCAAGCAGCTGGTCAAGCTGGTCTGAACCGCGCAAATCTCTCCGCCCTTGCCCATGGCCGACATCATTCTTCACCACTACCCGACATCACCCTTTTCGGAAAAAATCCGGCTGGTGCTGGGCTACAAACAACTGGCCTGGAAGTCGGTCATCATTCCGTCCATCATGCCCAAGCCCGATGTGTTGGCCTTGACTGGCGGTTACCGCAAAACACCTTGCCTGCAGATCGGCGCCGATGTGTACTGCGATTCAGCCCTGATCTGCGAGGTGCTTGAGCAACTGCAGCCCACGCCGGCGCTGTATCCCGCAGTGCACCCGGGCTTGGCCCGTGTGCTGGCCCAATGGGCCGACAGCACCCTGTTCTGGGCCGCCATGGGCTACACCCTGCAGCCGCGCGGTGCAGCCGCCATGTTTGACGGCGCCCCGCCCGAGGCGGCCAAGGCCTTCGCCGCCGACCGCGGCGCCATGACCGCAGGCATGACCCGCCTGCGCCCGGCCGAGAGTTTTGGCCCCGAGCCGACCGAGGGCGAACTGCTGGCCGCCACACGCACGCGCTACACCCTGCGCCGGATCGATGAGCGCGCTGGCCTGGTGCATGTGCACTTTCCGCGCATCGGTTTCACGCTCAAGCCGGCGCCCGGCACATGAGCCTGGCACCGGTGATGGATTGGCAGTTGCTGCCCTTTGAGTCGCTGAGCACGCGCCAACTGCACGACCTGCTGCAACTGCGAAGCGCCGTGTTTGTGGTGGAGCAGGCTTGTGTGTTTCAAGACATCGACGGCGCTGACCCCCTGGCCCTGCACCTTTTGGGCCACCGGGCAGGGCAGTTGTTGGCCTATGCGCGCTGCTTTGCGCCCGGCCTGAAATGCGCCGAGGTCAGCATTGGACGGGTGATCACAGTGCTTGAACATCGCGGCACCGGGCTGGGCCATGCGCTGATGCGCCAGGCGCTGGAATCGGTGGCCCAGCGCTGGGGGCCGCAGCCGGTGCGCATTGGTGCGCAGGCTCGGCTCAAGCAGTTTTATGTCGGCCACGGCTTTGTCGACCTGAACCGCCCCTACATCGAAGACGGCCTTGCGCATCTCGAAATGCTCCGCCCGGCAGCCGTGATCCCAAACCAATCAACAGAAAGACCAGCATGATGACCGACTTTAAAAATAAAACTGCCGTGCTGACCGGTGCCGGCTCTGGCTTTGGCCTGGAGTGCGCCCGCATTGGTGCGCGGCTGGGTATGAACCTGGTGCTGGTCGATGTGCAGCAAGACGCACTCGACCGGGCTGAGCAGGAGCTGCTGGGCTCAGGTGCTGCGGTGCTGGCACAGTGCGTGGATGTGTCGGATGCGCATGCCATGGACGCGCTGGGCCGGGCCGTGCAGGCGCGCTTTGGCGCGCCGCATTTGGTGTTCAACAACGCCGGCGTTGGCTCGGGCGGCCTCATATGGGAGAACTCGGCGGCAGACTGGGCCTGGGTGCTTGGCGTCAATGTGATGGGGGTGGCCCATGGCGTGCGGGTCTTCACCCCCATGATGCTCGCTGCGGCCGCCCTGGAGCCGGCTTACCGCGGTCACATCGTCAACACTGCCAGCATGGCCGGCCTGCTCAACCCGCCCAATATGGGTATTTACAACGTCAGCAAGCATGCGGTGGTGTCCCTGAGCGAAACCCTGTACCAAGACCTGGCCCTGGTGAGCGACCAGGTCAGCGCCTCGGTGCTTTGCCCCTACTTTGTGCCCACAGGCATCAACCAGAGTCAGCGCAACCGGCCCAAAAACCAGGCGCCAGACCAGCCCACCCGCAGCCAGTTGGTGGGCCAGGCCATGAGCGACAAGGCGGTGGGCTCGGGCCGAGTCAGCGCAGCTGATGTGGCGCAAAAAGTTTTTGATGCTGTGCAGGCCCGCCAGTTCTACATTTACAGCCACCCCCAGGCCATTGGCGCCGTGCAGCTGCGTTTGGAAGACATCATGCAAAGCCGCAACCCGAGCGACCCCTTTGCCCACAAGCCAGAGCTCGGCGTAGCGCTCAAGCGGGCGCTGCGCGAGCTCTGAGCCGCCAGCAGCGCTTGCAAAGCCTTAGTGCAGCCGGCTGCTGGCTTGGTCGGCGAACAGCTCGACCTGGGCCAGATTGGGCACCCGGTGATCGCCTGAGCGCATCAGCTGGTCGAGCGCAGTGTTTTTGATGAAGCTGGCCGACGAACTTGCGAGCAGCAGCATGTCAGGGTGCTGCGATCGTGCCACGACAAAGCCCTGCACATAATCCACGCCGATCTCTTTGAGGGTTTGCACTGTCGCTGCGTCTTCTGCCCACTCTGCAATGACTTTCATGCCCAGATTTTTGGCCAGATTAACAATGGCCTCGACGATGGCGATGTTTGCCGGATGCCGGTTGATATCCACAATAAAGCTGCCGTCAATTTTTATCACATCGGCTGTGAAGTCTTTGAGGTAAGAAAAAGAGGTGTAGCCGGCACCAAAATCGTCCAAAGCCACCCGTGCCCCGATGCGCCTGACCTCGTCAACAAAGCGGCGTGTGTTGACAACATCCTGCAGCGCCACGCTTTCGGTGATCTCCAGGCAAAC
>CAMATS010000286.1 GCA_945861195.1 Rhodoferax sp. OV413 | reverse complement strand
GCCAGTTTTGGTCTGCTGGTGTCGGCATACACCTTGGCTGCCGGCCTGTCTGGCCTGTTGGCGGCCACCTACCTCGACAAATTTGACCGCAAAAAACTGATGCTGGTGCTCTACGCCTTGTTTGGTTTGGCGACTCTGGCTTGCGGCTTGGCGCAAGACTATCCCGGCCTGATGTTGGCGCGGGTGTTGGCTGGCGTGTTTGGCGGCGTGCTGTCGGCTTTAACGCAAACCGTGGTGGCTGATGTGATTCCCTTTGAACGCCGGGGTCGGGCCATGGCGATTGTGATGACGTCTTTTTCGGTGTCCACCGTGGCCGGGGTGCCAGCCGGTCTGTTTCTGGCAGCGCATTTGAACTGGCACGCGCCTTTTTTTGGCATCGCTGCACTAGTTGGCCTGTTGTGCCTGGCAGCCTTGGTGACTTTGCCGCCATTGCGCGCCCACCTCACAGTGGGGCCGCGGCCGTCGGCGCTTGCGGCCATAGCGCAGGTGCTGCAGGACCGCAACCACCTGAAAACTTTTGCGTTCTCGGCGCTGCTGATGTTTGCTGGGTTCACCGTGATTCCTTTCATCACGATTTACCTGCAAACCAATGTGGGCTGGCGTACTGATCAGGTGTTTTATGTGTACCTGTGCGGCGGCGTAGCCACTTTGCTGAGTGCGCGCCTGGTTGGGGTGTTGACCGACCGGCGCGGCAAGGTGGCGTTATTTCGCATCATGGCGGTGCTGGTGATTTTTCCGCTGATTGCGATCACGCTCACAGCCGGGCTGCCGGTGTGGGCTGTGCTGATTGTGTCTACCCTGTTTTTTATCTGCATGAGCGGGCGCATGATTCCCGGCATGGCCATCATTTCCTCTTGCGCCAACCCAGCCTTGCGCGGCACCTTCATGGCCTTGAACTCTTCGGTGCAGTCGGCCGGCATGGGCGTGGCTGCATTTGTGGGGGGCTTTCTCATTAGCCGCGATGCCAACAACCTGGTGCAGGGCTATTGGGTGGCGGCTTTGGTCGGCGCTTGCGCCAGCCTGGCCGCAGCCTACCTGGCTGGAAGTTTGCACATGTACCAAGGCCCGGCAGGACCGAATCAGAAGGCCTAAAACAGGCCATTGCCAAGCGGCGTGGTCTGGCCTTTAAAGCCCATGAACACGCGCCCATTGGCGCGCCGCTCTCCAGCGCGCGGGTGCGACGTGTGTACAGGCCTGCTACCAGCGGCGGGTTGGGCGTTGCGACAAGGCTGGGCGATGCGAGTAAGTGGGAGCATCGGGTGTCGGTGCGGCAGTGTGTCGATGCGTCGGCACGTCGTTGGGCCGGGCGGTTGAGCATCAGCTTTGGCAGTGTAATAGGGGCATGAGCAAGTCTGTGTTGGAGCGTCAAGCATTGGCCGCCTTTGAGCGGGTGATTGCCAACACGCCTGGTTTTCGGGCTCGCCCGGGACAGCTGGCGATGGCCACGCGTATCGCCAGCAGCATGGCCGGCATCACACTGGGGGCAGAGGCAGAGGCAGAGCCTGAGCCCGCCCGTGCGATTGCGCTTATTCAAGCCGGTACTGGCGTTGGCAAGTCGGCCGCTTATGCGTCCACCATGGTCGCGCTGGCCTTGGCGCTCAAGACGCGATTGCTGATCTCAACAGCCACCGTGGCGCTGCAAGAGCAGCTCATGGGCAAAGACTTGCCCGCGCTGGCGGCCGTGCTCGAGACGCCGTTTGCCTTTGCCTTGGCCAAGGGCCGGAGCCGCTATGTCTGCAAACTCAAACTCGAACGCCTGCAGGCTGGCGCGGTGGGCGAACCCGACGATGATTTTTTTGGGCCCGATGAAGATCTGGCGCCAGCGCCTGGCGTCTTTTCTGAGCAGCTCAGTGGCGTCGATCCCCAGCTGCGCCGATCCAGTCTTTACGCAGCCCTGGCGCAGGCCTTGGCGGCAGACCGCTGGGACGGTGACCGGGACAGCTTGAACCAGCAGCCCGACCCGCGTGACTGGGCTACTGTGGCTGCCGAGCGGCACACCTGCACCGGGCGGCACTGCCCGCGTTACCGCGACTGCAGTTACTACCAGGCCCGCAGCCGCCTCGCCGAGGCCCAAGTGATCGTGGCAAACCATGATCTGGTGCTGGCGTCTGTGGGCATGAAGACCCTGCCCGAGTTGGACAACTGCTTGCTGGTGTTCGACGAGGGTCACCACCTGCCAGCGGTTGCCTTGAGCCAGTTTTCGAGTGCCATGGATCTGAGCAATTTGCGTTGGCTCGACAAACTGCCAAAGACACTGCGCGAGGTGAGCAGCAAGCTGCAACTGGCCTTGAGCCAAGACGTCGATACCCTGGGGGTGCAACTCAAGCAGGCATTGCGCGACCTGGCCGCCCTGTTGCTGGCCCGCCTGAGCCCCAGGCCGGGCGAGCACCAGGCCTTGCATCGCCTACGCCATGGCCTGCTGCCGCCCGAGCTGCATGAGCCGCTGGCCCTGATCGGCAGCCACGCTGGGGGTCTGTTGGAAGCCCTGGAGGCCTTGGGCTCCGAGATCAAAACACGGTTGCGCGAAGACCCGGATACAGCCGCCGGCCTGGCGTTGTTGTATGCCCGCTTGGGCCAGATGAAGACCTGGCGCCAGCGCCCAGCGTCTTCTCTGAGCAGCTCAGTGGCGTCGATCCCCAGCTGCGCCGATCCAGTCTTTACGCAGCCCTGGCGCAGGCCTTGGCGGCAGACCGCTGGGACGGTGACCGGGACAGCTTGAACCAGCAGCCCGACCCGCGTGACTGGGCCACTGTGGCCGCCGAGCGGCACACCTGCACCGGGCGGCACTGCCCGCGCTACCGCGACTGCAGCTATTACCAGGCCCGCAGCCGGCTCGCCGAGGCCCAGGTGATCGTGGCAAACCATGATCTGGTGCTGGCTTCGGTGGGCATGAAGACACTGCCCGAGTTGGACAACTGCTTGTTGGTATTTGACGAGGGTCACCACCTGCCAGCGGTTGCCTTGAGCCAGTTTTCGAGCGCCATGGATCTGAGCAACCTGCGTTGGCTCGACAAACTGCCAAAGACTCTGCGCGAGGTGAGCAGCAAGCTGCAGCTGGCCATCAGCCAAGACGTCGATACCCTGGGGGTGCAACTCAAGCAGGCCTTGCGTGACCTGGCCGCCCTGTTGCTGGTCCGCCTGAGCCCCAGGCCGGGCGAACATCAGGCCTTGCATCGCCTGCGCCAAGGCCTGCTGCCGCCCGAGCTGCATGAGCCGCTGGCCCTGATCGGCGGCCACGCTGGGGGCCTGTTGGAAGCCCTGGAGGCCTTGGGCGCCGAGATCAAAACACGGTTGCGCGAAGACACGGATACAGCCGCCAGCCTGGCGTTGTTGTACGCCCGCTTGGGCCAGATCGCCCCGCGCTTGCAGGCAGTGGCCAGCACCAGCCGCTTGCTGCTCACCCATGAGGCGCAGCCTCTGGCCAAATGGTTCGAGGCCGATGCCCGCTCGGGCCTGCTGCTGGTCAGCGCCCATGCCAGCCCGATGGTGCCGGCTGAGCTGTTGCGGCAACAGCTGTGGCGTCAGACCCGGGCGGTTGTGATTACCTCCGCGAGCCTGACGAGCTGCGGCAGCTTTGACTATTTTTTACAAGAGTCCGGGCTCGACGGCCAAGCCCAGGTCAGCACGCTGATGGTGCCCAGCCCTTTCAACTACAGCACCCAGGGCCAGTTGGTGGTGGTGCAAACCAACGCTGACCCGCGCGATGCGCCCAGCTACACCGCTGAGATGGTGAGCGAGTTGCTGCTTGATTTGCGCCGGGTCCAACGGGGTGCTCTGGCCCTTTTCACCTCCCGCTCGCAAAGGCAGGCCGCGATTGCAGCGCTGGACCAGACCCTCAGGCCCTGCGTGCTGGTGCAGGGTGAGCAGTCGCGCGGGCGCTTGCTCGCCATGCACCAGGCCCGCATTGAGGCCGGTTTGCCCTCAGTGATTTT
>CAMATS010000285.1 GCA_945861195.1 Rhodoferax sp. OV413 | reverse complement strand
CCGGTGCAAAAAAGCCCCACCACCAGCACCGCCAGCCAGGCCGTGTTGCTAGGCATCTGTGCCGGCCACAGCCACCAAGTGGGCATCGCCAGGCCCACGGTGGCGCCAAGTTGGCTGCCGGTGGCCGTCACCAATGTGGGCAGGCCTGCCAAATAGCGTTTGGTGTAACTGGCCGAGACGCCGTAGCACAGGCAGGCCAGCAGACAGGCCAGCACCGCCCAGCCGGTGCTCAGGCCGCTGGCGTCGGGTTTGAAGCTCGCCTTGTCCCAGGCCAGCATCGCCACCCCCAGAAAGCCGATCGCCAGGCCCAGAATCCGGCTGCCGCCAGGGCGGTCACGCAGCCAGCCCCAGGCAATCAGAGCGCCAAACAGCGGCACTGTGGCGTTGAGAATCGACGCCAGCCCCGAGCTGATTGCCAGCAGCGCGTACGAAAAGCAGACAAAGGGGATGGCCGAGTTGAGCATGCCGACCAGTAGCAGTTGTTTGGAGTGCCTCAGCAGCGTGCGCCCGTGACCCTGCCAAAAAAGCAGCGGCAGCAGGCACAGGCTCGCCACGGCTACGCGCACGCCCACCGTGGGCAGGGCACCGAACTCGGTGTTGGCGATTCTCATGAACAGAAAAGAGCCACCCCAAAGGGCTGCGAGCAGCAAAAATTCAAGTTGCCATGGCTTTTGGGCCGGGAGAATATTCAAGCAGCGCTTTCAAAGGGCAGGCCCGGGAGCCAGGGAATGCAGCCCCGGTTGGCCGAAGGTGGGGCTTGGCGCAAATGCTGCGCCTTCGAGCTGCAAGAGCGCCACTTTGCGCGCCAGCCCACCGGCATAGCCGGTGAGGGCGCCGCCGGTTCCGAGCACCCGGTGGCAGGGCACGATGATACCCAAGGGGTTGCGCCCGACCGCTGCGCCCACCGCACGGGCTGCCCTCGGTCGGCCGATGGCTGCTGCGAGCGCGCCGTAGCTGCAGCTGCCGCCGCGGGGGATGTCTTGCAGGGCGCGCCAAACCGCCTGCTCAAAGGCGCTGCCGCCAGCCAGGCTCAGCGGCAGCGCAAACTGGCTGCGCTGCCCGGCCAGGTAGTCGCCGATCTGGGCGCTGGCCAGAGCGAGCACTGGGTGCTCCCGGGCCTGGTGCCAGCGGCTGCCATCGGGCTGGTGCCGTTGGCCGTCAAACCACAGGCCCACCAGCGCCACGTCGGTGGCGGCGAGCACGATGGGGCCGAGTGCGCTGGGCACGGTGGCGCAGGCCAGTGAATCAGAAAATTTCATGGTGTTGCAGGTCTTTGAAACTGATGGACTGAGGGTTGAGGGCTGAGATTAGTTTGCGCTGGTTCACAGCGCTGGCAGCGGGCCCGGTGCCGCGTCGCCCGCCGACTGCAGGCTGGCCCAGGCGCGGATGACGCCATAGCTGCGCCAGGGTTGCCAGGCTTGCGCCACCGCCAATGCGGTCTGCGCCGCCCGGGACTGGCCCTGCAGGCCCAGTGCCCGGTGCAGTGCCAGGTCGCTGGCGGGCAGTGCGTCGGGCCAGCTCAGTGCTCGCATGGCGATGTACTGGGCGGTCCAGTCACCCACGCCGGGCAGGCTGCGCAGGGTGGCAAGGGTGGGGGCTAGGTCGGAACCCGGCTCCAGTTGCAGCTGCCCCCTCAGGCAGCATTGGGCCAGGGCCTGGATGGCAGCCTGCTTTAGGCGGGTGAGGCCAAGCGCCCCCAGCGCATCGCCGCTGGCCTGGGCCAAGGCCTCGGGGCTGGGGAACAGGCGGTCCAAGCCGGTAATCGGGGTGAGCAGCGGCTGGCCCCACCGCGCCACCAGCCGATTGGCTAAGGTGCGGGCGGCTGCCACGCTGATCTGCTGGCCCAGCACGGCGCGCACTGCCAGCTCAAAGCCGTCCAGGGCGCCGGGCAGACGCAGGCCGTCCCCGTGCGGGAAATGCGCGTGCAGTTGCGGGTTGATGGCCTGGGGGTCAGCGTCCAGATCGAGCCAGGCGCGCGCCTTGGCCAGTAACAGCGGCAGCAGGTGCTGCAGCGTCTCGCTCACCCGCAGGTTCAGTCGGGCGCGGCTCGGGTCGAACTCTGCCTGTACCCAGCCGTTCAGGGTGTGCCCGCCCTGCCTCAGGCTGACCGTGCGGGCCAGGGCGGATGCGCTGCCGCGCGGCGCCACCAGCTCCACGCCGTCGAGCTGGCGCTGGGCAAAATAGGCCAGCATCGCCGCGGTGTCATAGGGCGGGCGATAGGCCAGCCGCAGCAGCAGGCCCGGCTGGGCGGGCAGCGCTGCCCGGCTGCGGCGCAAGCCCGAGGGGTTCAGGCCGTAGTGGCCGCTGAAGGCGGCGTGCCAGCGGCGTTGGCTGCCAAAGCCGCTCAGGCGGGCCACCTCGGGCACTGGCAGCGTGGTGTCGGTCAGCAGCTGCTTGGCGCACAGCAGGCGCCGGGTTTGCAGGTATTGCAAGGGCGATACGCCCAGTTGCGACTCAAAAATACGGCGCAGGTGGCGGTCGCTGACGCCCAGCCGCTTGGCCAGCTGGGGCCTGCCGGGCGGGGCCGGGCCGGTCAATGGCGCGGCCTCAAGCAGCTGCGCCGCCTGCACGGCCAGGATGCCGGCTGCGTCTTGGGTGGACCAGGCTGCAGCACCAAGCAGGAGGCGGTGGCGGCCGGGGGCGAGCTCGGGCCGACAGCGCAGGCAGGGCCGGAAGCCAGCGCGTTCAGCCTGGGCCGCATGCGTGAAAAAACGACAGTTGTCGCGGCGCGGCGTACGCACCCGGCAGACCGGGCGGCAGTAGATGCCGGTCGAGCTGACGCCGGCGAAGAAACAGCCATCAAAACGCGCGTCACGGGCCAGCAGGGCGCGGTAGCAGGCCTCGCCGTCGGGGCCGGGGGGTGCTTTGATCATGCGGGCCATGCAGGTCATGATACCTGCCGATTGCACGCTGGGCGCTGCTGCAGTGGCCGTTTCCGGACCTGTGGCTCGCAGCGGGTCGGCCCCTACAATCTTCAACTCAAAATCACCACCAGGCAGGGCCCCTGACATGCAACTTGACGCCGCCATATTCAAGGCCTATGACATCCGGGGGATCGTACCTGGCGCTATTGACGCAGCGGTGGCTGAAGCGCTGGGCCGCGCTTTTGGAACCGTGGCGCTGGCAGAGGGTGAAGCCTCAGTCGCGGTGGGGCGGGACGGTCGCCTGAGCGGCCCGAGCTTGGTGGCGGCGTTGATTCGCGGCCTGGTAGACAGTGGCGTTGAGGTGATCGACATCGGCATGGCGACCACGCCCATGCTGTACTTTGCCGCCAGCACCCTGTGCCGCAGCGGCATTCAGCTCACCGGCAGCCACAACCCGCGTGATTACAACGGCTTCAAGATGGTGCTGGCCGGCCGCGCTATTTTTGGCCAGGAGATCCAGGCCTTGCGCCACATGATGGCCGCTGAAAGCTGGAGGCTGCGGGCCGGTGGCTCGGTGCGCACAGTGGATGTGTTGCCCGCCTACCGCGCGCGCATCGTTGGTGACATTCGGTTGGCGCGGCGAATGAAAATTGTGGTGGACTCGGGCAACGGCATAGCGGGGGCCTCGGCGCCCGGCATTCTGCGCGCTATCGGCTGCGAGGTGACCGAGCTGTACAGCGAGGTCGATGGCAACTTTCCCAACCACCACCCCGACCCCAGTAAACCCGAAAACCTGCGTGACCTGATCGCAGCGCTGCAGGTGAGCGACGCGGAGCTGGGCCTGGCCTTTGACGGCGACGGCGACCGACTGGGCATCGTGACGCGTGAGGGCAACAACATCTTCCCGGACCGACAGATGATGCTGTTTGCGCAGGATGTGCTGTCGCGGGTGCCGGGCGGCACCATTCTGTTTGACGTGAAATGCTCGCAGCGCCTGGCGCCTGCGATTGTGGCCGCCGGTGGCAAGCCGCTGAGGTTCAAGACCGGCCATTCGCTGATCAAGGCGCGG
>CAMATS010000284.1 GCA_945861195.1 Rhodoferax sp. OV413 | reverse complement strand
CTGCCGGTCGATCAGATTGGCAGCATTGAGGTGGCCGGGCCAAACGTCTTCAAGGGCTATTGGCGCATGCCAGAAAAAACCGCAGAAGAGTTCAGCGCTGACGGCTTCTTCAAGACCGGCGATGTCGGTCGCATAGACCCGACCGGCTACGTGACGATCGTGGGTCGCAGCAAAGACCTGATCATCAGCGGTGGCTACAACGTCTACCCGGCCGAGATTGAGGGCTACATCAATGAGCTGCCCGGCGTGGCAGAAAGCGCGGTCATTGGCGTGGCGCATGCTGATTTTGGCGAGGTTGGCCTGGCCCTGGTGATCGCCAAACCTGGCGCAGCCCCTGAGCCGACGCATATCTTGGCCAGCCTGAAAGCCAAACTGGCTAACTTCAAGGTGCCCAAGCAGTGCCTGCTGGTGCCTGAACTGCCGCGCAATGCCATGGGCAAGGTCCAAAAAAACCTGCTGCGCGACCAGTACGGCGGGCTCTGACAAGGCGCTGGCGTTCAGCGCAGCATCGCATGCGCCACGGTGCAGGCTGTAGAGAACTTCAGGCCGGCTCTTGCGGCGGTTGCGTGGCCGCATACACGTTAATCACTCGCCGCGCAAAGCGCTCCAGATAGTCCATGAGTTGGCTGGCACCGTCTGCGGCTTGGGCTTCATGGCCGGAGGCTATGGCCTCAGCCAGCACCCTGTGAAAGCGCGCGCCTTCGCTGATTTCGCCCTCGGCCTGGTAGCGGTACCAGAAGCGGCGGCATTGCACGATCAGGGGTACCACGGCTTTGACGGCTGATCGGTTGCCGCAGGCGGCGTGGTTGACATGGTCTAGATCCTGGTCGGCGGACATGTACTGGTTCAGGTTGCCGGTAGCCCCTGCCTTGATCATTTTTTCGGCGCAGCGCACCAGGTTTTTGCGCTGCTCTGGGCTGGCGTGTCGGGCCGAGCTGACTGCAATCAGGCGCTCCAGGGCACGGCGGGTTTCTATCAGCTTAAGGTGGTCTAAGACATCGATGGTGGACACGCTCAGACCGCGCCGGGGTTGTTTCACGATCAGGCCGATGGCCGTCATGCGCATCAGCGCCTCGCGCACCGGGGTGCGGCCCAGTTGTGTCATGTCGGCAATTTCGCTTTCCACCACGGCTGAGCCTGGCGCGATTTTCAGCTCGGAGATCAGCGCTTCGATGCGGTCGTAAGCCAGGTCTGCCGCCCGGCGTTTGGGCTCTGGGCGCGTGGCGGGGCTTTTGGTGGACATGGTTTAGTTTGCAGCCCGCCACACGGCGCCCGGGTCTTCGTTGGCCAGGGCCAGTGTGGACACGCGAGCCGGGGTGAGCGGCGGGCGCAGGGCCGGTGCCTCCCAGCCAAAAAGATACTGCGCCGCTGCGCCGCAGATACGACCCTGGCAGGCACCCATGCCGCAGCGCTGGTGCAGCTTGGCGTCGTGCCAGCCATTGCACCCTGCCACGCTGCCATAAGCCACGTCTTCGCAGCGGCACAGCAAGGTGTCGCTGCGCGCCAGTGTGCGCAGTTCGGCGCGCAGCGCGAAGTGCTTGTCCACACGGTCGGCAAAGTTCTGCCAGTGCGCGCGCATGCGTAGGCGCGACGCAGAGGCCCGCTGCCCGATAGCAGCCAGGCCCGCACACTGGCCCTCGGCCATGGCCCGTTCGGCCCCGCCAGCGCCTGTACATTCCCCTGCTGCAAAAATATGTGGCACGCTGGTGGCTTGCTTGGCGTCCACCTGCAAGGCCAGGCCATTCAGGGTGGTACGCCGCGTGGCGCAGCCCAGCAGACGGCCGAGTTCCACATTGGGAACCAAGCCGTAGCCCACGGCCAGGCGGTCGCAGTCCAGATGGTAGGTCTGTGCGCCTTGGCGCAGCTGCACGCTTTGAATTCGGTCCTGGCCCTGGGCCGAGAGCACATAGCTGTCGCAGCGGTAAGACAAGTGCAGCAGCCTGGCGGCTTGCGCCAGCTTGCTCGGCCAGCGCAGCAGGCCTGCGCCAAACGCCGCCACCTGCCGCCAGGAGCTTTGCTCGGCCACGCGCAGCACCTGCGCGCCCGCTTGTGTGGCGCTGGCTGCTGCCGCCAACAGCAAGGGCCCGCTGCCGGCCAGCACAATGCGCTGACCGCGCACCGGCAACCCGCTTTTAATCAGCGCTTGCAAACCACCGGCACCGGTGGCGCCAGGCAGCGTCCAGCCGGGAAAGGGCAGCAAGAGCTCGCGCGCGCCGGTACACAGAATCAGTTGCTCAAAGCCCTGCACCCAGGCACTGTCGGCGCTCTCCAGCAGCAGCGCGTGGCTGCCTTGCGCAGCCACCACGCGGCTGCCGCAGCTGATGCGCACATGCGGGTAGCGCGCCAAGGCATGTTGCAAATCTTGCAATACACCGGGCGGTGCTGCGCCTGCGCCGCTGCGCCACACCTGACCGCCGGGGGCAGGGTTGTCGTCCAGCACCACGATGCTGCGGCCCGCCGGCGCTGCGGCCAGGGCGGCGGACAAACCAGCAGGCCCTGCGCCAACAATCAAGAGCGCGCAGCTGCGGTGCGTTGGATGGGAATTTTGTGTGGGCATGGCGAGCTTCAGCTTGGGGCGCCGCTTTCCACCACCATGCCCGGCGCGCAAAGGGTTTGACAGGCCAGTTGGCTCTGAGCATTGACCAGCACGCGGCATTCCTGGCACACACCCATACCGCAGAAGGGTGCACGCGCTTGCCCGCTGACCGATGTGCGCGCGATGCCATCAGCACAGTGATACAAGGCGGCCGCCAGGCTGGTGCCCACGGGCACTTGCGCGGCCAAGCCGTTGAGCTGGAAACGCACCACGGCTCGGTTCGTGTTCATGCGCTTTGCGTGAGCCGCGCGGGCAGGTAGGCGCTGCCATCGAGCGAGAAGGTACTGGCGCAAATGCCCGATGCAATCAGTTGCGCGGTGGCGGTGGCGGTGGTCACGCCCAGGCCTTCGTGGCCTAGCGCCAACCACAAGCCAGGGTGTTGCGGATGCGGGCCGATCAGCGGTAAGCCGTCCGGCGTAGCGGCCCGAAACCCGGCCCAAGTTCGGATGATGTGGATGTCACCCAGGGAGGGCAGGTAGTCGCTGGCGCGCCGCAGCATACGCGCCAGAATGACCGGCTCGATAGCGCTGTCGGTGTTGTCAAATTGGCGCGATGAGCCGATGAGCAATTGCCCGGTTGGGCGCGGCTGCACATTGAAGGCCACCGAGGTGCCACTGATTTGGTGTGCGCTTTTGACATAGCCCAGCTCCACCAGTTGGTGGCGCACCTTGCCGGGGTAGCGCGCGCTGATGGCGAGGTGCCCTTTTTTGGCTTGCAGCGGTATGTCGGGGCATAGTGCGCTGGCGCGCAAGCCCGCAGCCAGCACGATGTCCGGGGCACTTCGCTTGCTGCCGTCGGACAAACATACCCGGCCATCTTCCAGTGTGCTGACTTGCGCGTGCAGTACGCTGATGCCTTGCGTATGCCTTGAGCTTTGACCGCCATGGGCCAGCAGCCAGCGCGCAGCATTGGGCGCATAAACCACGCCATCGTCGCCAACTTGCAGCGCCCCAGCCAGGCCGTTGCGCAGCGCGGGTTCCAGTTGCGCAAGCGCTTTGGCATCGATCAGCGTGCAGGCGATGCCTGCCGCTTGCAGGCGTGTTTGCTTGTCGGCAGCCGCCTGCATTTCCTCTGCGTCTGCCGCAATCCAGAGCGTGCCGCAATGGCTGTAGCCGCAACTGCTGTCCATGCGGGCCAGCCATTGGCGCCAAACCGCCAATGAGGCGCTGGACAGGGCCAGCTCCGCGGGGTTGTCGTCCATCACCACCAGATGGCCCATGCCCGCATGCGTGGCTCCGCCGGGGCCGTCGTCGATGACCAGCACACGCCGGCCGCGCTGGCTTAGCTCGTAGGCGCAGGCCGCGCCCACGATGCCCGCGCCAATCACGATGACCTCAGC
>CAMATS010000283.1 GCA_945861195.1 Rhodoferax sp. OV413 | reverse complement strand
TTCAACACCACCCCGCTCGGCCGCGCTGTCACCGGCACCATGCTGGTAGCCGCCATGAAGGAAGACGAGGTCAACATCTGGGGCGACGGCAGCACCTTCAAGGGCAACGACATCGAGCGTTTCTACCGCTATGGCCTGCTGACCAACCCCTCGCTCAAGATTTACAAGCCCTGGCTCGACCAGTTGTTCATTGACGAACTCGGCGGCCGGGCCGAGATGTCGGCCTTCATGACGCAGGCCGGCTTTGGCTACAAGATGTCAGCCGAAAAAGCCTACTCGACCGACTCGAACATGCTGGGCGCCACCCACGAGGCCAAAGACCTGGAGCATCTGAACAGCGGCATGACCATCGTCAACCCCATCATGGGCGCGGCCTTCTGGCGGGAAGACGTGGCGATTGCCCGAGAAACCGTGCGGGTGCGCTTTGAAGAAGGACGGCCGGTGGCGCTCAATGGGGTGGAATACCCGGACCTGGTGGCCCTGATTCTGGAGGCCAACCGCATCGGCGGCCGCCACGGCTTAGGCATGAGCGACCAGATCGAGAACCGCATCATCGAGGCCAAAAGCCGCGGCATTTATGAGGCTCCCGGCATGGCGTTGCTGTTCATCGCCTACGAGCGGCTGGTCACCGGCATCCACAACGAAGACACCATTGAGCAGTACCGCGACAACGGCCGCCGGCTGGGCCGGCTGCTCTATCAGGGCCGCTGGTTTGACCCGCAGGCGCTGATGCTGCGCGAAACCGCGCAGCGCTGGGTGGCCTGTGCAATCACCGGCGAGGTGACACTGGAGCTGCGCCGCGGCAACGATTACTCGCTGCTCAACACCGAGTCGCCCAACCTGACCTACCACCCAGAACGACTGACCATGGAGAAGGGGGAGTCGATGTTCTCGCCGGCCGACCGCATCGGCCAGCTGACTATGCGCAATCTGGACATCGTGGACACCCGGGCCAAGCTGGGCATTTATGCCAGCAGCGGGCTGCTCGGCGGGGATATCGGCACCGACATGCTCAGCCTGCCCGGCAGTCCAGCCAAGCCTTCATAGCCGGTTGACGCCGGGTTTTGATGCTGCTCAGGGACGACGAGAGGCGCGCTGGCGCAGCCCTTGCATACCCTGGTTCGGCTGGTTTTGCGTCAGGTAAACCGCCGCCAAGGGTGGCAGGGCCGCCGGGCTAATACCCAGCAGTGCCAGGCCCGGTAATTTGCCGCCCGCCACATTGGGCGTGCGCATGGAGGCCAGGTTGTCCCGGCTCATCAAGGGCTCGCCGGGCAACAGCTCCATCAATGCTGCCTGAGGCCAAGCCAACCAGTCAGGCAGGCCAAACACCGGCCGCCCCCGGCCCTGGCGCACCCCGCTGAGTTGACCGGCCAGTTGCACCAACTGCTTGAGGGTGTAGACCTCGGGGCCGCACAACTCCAGCACCAGCGACGGCTGCCCGCCCGGGCTGCGGCTCTGGGCCAAGCAGCGAACCACGGCCAAAGCAACATCCTGCACCCAAACCGGCTGAAAAAGTGCGTCCGCGCCTGCCAGAGGCACGAAGGGTGCGATCTGCTGCAGGCGGGCAAACAGGTTCAAAAATTTGTCCTCGGCACCGAAAATCACACTGGGTCGCAGAATGGTGAGCGCAAAGCCGGCGTCGGGCGTAGCAGGCGCCGACCGCATCAAAGCCGCCTCTCCTCGGCTTTTGCTGCGCAAGTACATCGAGCTCGGGTTGGAGGGCTGTTCACCCTGCGCGCCGAGCGCGCTGATCTGCACCACATGGGCCACGCCAGAGGCAAGGGCAGCCCGGGCTATTTTTTCGGGCAGGGCAACATGGGTTTTGTCGAAGGCAGCCTGCGTGCCATGCAAAATCGCCACCAGGTTGACGACTGCATCATGTCCCGGCAAGGCCGCTGTCAGGGCGCCCTCGTTGTGCACATCAAACTCCAAGACCGTCAACCCCGGCAGATGCAGCAAATGGCGGGCATGGGTTCGGCGCCGCGTGGGAACAGTCACGCACCAGCCTTGGCGCACTAATTTTTCACAGAGCTGCGAACCGACAAAGCCGCTGCCACCCAAAACCATGATTTTTTTCATAGCGCTGATTTTGCACGCTGCGCCAACCCAGCCGGGCGCAGTGGCCAATATTGCCGGTGCGGCGCCTGGTGAGGGGTTCAAACCACCACAGGTTCGGGCTCGAGCATGATGCCAAAGCGCTCGTACACACTGGTCTGGATGGAGCGCGCCAAGGTCATCACCTCGCCGCCGGTGGCGCCGCCACGGTTAACCAGCACCAGTGCCTGTTTCTCGTAAACACCCGCATTGCCAACAGACTTGCCGCGCCAGCCGCAGGCATCGATCAACCAGCCGGCGGCGAGTTTTGCCGAGCCGTCAGCCAGCAGGTAATGAACGATTTTCGGCTCGCGGCCGATGATGTCCTGGCATTGCTCGGCGCTGACCGTGGGGTTCTTGAAAAAACTGCCGGCGTTGCCGATCAGGGCTGGGTCGGGCAGCTTGGCGCGTCGGATGTCGCAAACCCAGTCAAAAATTTGCTGCGCACTGGGGTTGTTGATGCCGGTTTGGACGCGTTTTTTTTCAAGGTCGGCATAGCCCAGTACCGCTTTCCAGGGCTTTGGCAGGGCAAAGCGCACCGCCGTGATCAGGGCCCGGCCGGCCAAGCCAAGCGGTTTCGAGGCATGCTTGAACACCGAGTCTCGGTAGCCAAAACCGCATTGGGCCGCGTTCAGGGTAAAGAGCTGGCCAGTTTGCAGATCAACCGCGTCCAGGGACTCAAAGCGGTCCTGCAGCTCGACCCCGTAGGCACCTACGTTTTGCACCGGCGAGGCGCCGACGGTGCCAGGAATAAGCGCCATGTTTTCCAGGCCCGGGTAGCCTTGGGCCAGGCTCCAGGCAATAAATTCGTGCCAGTTCTCGCCAGCACCAGCCTCCAGCACCCAGGCCCGGGCGGTCTCGCGCACCAGCCTGCGGCCCATGATCTCGACCTTGAGCACCATCGGTTTCACATCGCCGGTGAGCACGATGTTGCTGCCCCCACCCAGTACGAACTTGGGTGCCAGAGCCCAATCTGGATTGGCCAAAAGCGCCTGCAGGTCAAGCAGGCTGCGCAAGCGCACCAGGGTGTGGGCCCGAGCCACGATATGAAAGGTGTTGCAGGCCTGTAGCGGGACGTTTTTCTCGACTAACATGGGTCTGATTGTCGCATTCGGCCTCATGCCGGCGCATTTTTAGGAACCTGCCATGCCTTCTTTTGACACCGTGTGTGAAGCCAACCTGGTCGAGGTGAAAAACGCCGTCGAAAACACTGCCAAAGAAATCGCCACCCGTTTTGACTTCAAGGGCACGCCGGCTGCCATTGAGGTGAAAGACAAAGAGATCACCTTGATCGGGAACGCCGACTTTCAGCTCGAGCAAATTGAGGAAATCCTGCGCAACAAATTGGCCAAGCGCAGCGTCGATGTGCGCTACCTAGACGCCGCAGAGGCCCAGAAAATTGGCGGCGACAAGGTCAAAAAAATCATCAAGGTTCGCAACGGCATTGAATCTGAGGCATCAAAAAAAATCCAGCGCCTGATCAAAGACAGCAAACTCAAGGTGCAGGCGGCAATTCAGGGGGACGCTGTGCGAGTCACTGGCGCCAAGCGAGACGACTTGCAAGCGGCAATGGCCCTGATCAAAAAAGACATCGCAGATCTGCCGCTGAGTTTCAACAACTTCCGGGACTGACACCAAAGACCCTGGCGCCAGCGGCCGGCTAAGGCTTGGTTTTTTTGCGGCCCATGCGCGATTCGGTGCCCCGCGCCAGGCGGCCAATGTTCTCGGCATGCCGGTACAGCAGCAGAACTGACATGGCAGACAGGGCCAGCATCACCCGTGCATTGAGGTACCAGGCCAGGCCTTCGCCCAACACGTAGTAGGCCGGAGCCATCAGGGCAGCAAT
>CAMATS010000282.1 GCA_945861195.1 Rhodoferax sp. OV413 | reverse complement strand
ACCTCGGCTTTGAGCATTGCATGCAGCCTGGGGCTGACCTTGAAGCCATTTTCTGCCAGGTCAATGGCTGGCGCCATCAGCGCCGCCCAGGGCAGAACGCCATATTGGCGGTGCGCCATCTCCAGCATGCGAACCGTGCCCGGCGCTCCCACCGCCCGTCCCCCGACCACTGCGTCATAAAAGGCCATTGGTTTGCCGTCTGCCTCTAAGAAAAGGCCCTCGGAAGCAACCGCAGGTGCTGTCTCACGCCCGTCGAAGGCTTCGACTGCGCTTCCATTGAAGTGCAGCATGAAAGCGCCACCGCCAATACCGCTGCTTTGCGGCTCGACCAGTGCCAGCACCATTTGAACGGCAATGGCCGCATCCACGGCGCTGCCGCCGTCCCGCAGCACCTGGTAGCCGGCGGCAGTGGCCAAGGGGTTGGCGGCAGCCACCGCGTAGCGCTTGGCAGATGTTGCCAATCCCCTCCCCACGCCCGCACTGGTATCGGTGCTGCCGGGCGTTTGATACTGCTGGGCCCAGGTGCAGCTGTATCCGCTCAGAAAAATAAGCGCGGCCAGGGCAAGGCGGAAGGTTTGCATGGGTTGTCTCTGATGAAATAGCCGTCTTAAGAGCTGCGGCCTAGGGGCCGGTTCAGGGGGTGGCCTGGCATTGGCGCCAGCCTAGCGCGGGGCGAGCCGGATGGCGCCGTCCAGGCGTATCACTTCTCCATTGAGCATGTCATTTTCAAAAATGTGCACAACCAGTTTGGCATAGTCTTGCGGCGTACCCAAGCGCGAAGGGAAGGGCACGCTCGCAGCCAGCGAGTCCTGCACCTCTTTGGGCATACCAAACATCATGGGCGTGCCAAAAATACCGGGTGCGACGGTCATGTTTCGTATGCCATTGCGGGCCAGATCTCGGGCAATCGGCAGCGTCATGCCGACGATGCCGCCCTTAGACGCGCTGTAGGCGGCCTGCCCCATTTGCCCGTCGTAGGCGGCTACTGAGGCAGTGGAGACGATGGCGCCCCGCTCGCCGGTTGCTTCTGGCGTGTTCTTGGACATTGCTTCAGCAGACAAGCGGATCATGTTGAAGCTGCCGACCAAATTGACCGTGATGCACTTGGTAAACAGGGCCAGGTTGTGCGGCCCATTTTTGCCCACGGTTTTCTCAGCTGGGGCGATACCGGCGCAGTTGACGAGACCCATGAATTTGCCCAAAGAAAGCGCCCTGGCAACAACGGCCTGTCCATCTGCTTCTTGGCTGACATCGCATTTCACAAAGGCAGCGCCTATTTCATTGGCGATTGCCTCCCCCTTCTCGACCTGCATGTCGGCGATCAGCACCCGCCCGCCAAGCCCTGCGAGCAGGCGCGCCGCACCTTCACCCAAGCCCGAAGCCCCCCCCGTGATCACAAATACTTTTCCTGCAATGTCCATGGATATCTCCGCAATTTCAGTTGACCTCTCGAACAATTATGGCCGATTGACCAACTCAACAAGCTGCCTGGCGCTAGCCCTGTCGGGTGCCCTGTTTCATACGGAGTTTGCCCCCGCATTACTGATATACTGGCTTCGCAACTAGATTGCAGGCGCGTAGCTCAGCTGGTTAGAGCACCACCTTGACATGGTGGGGGTCGTTGGTTCGAGTCCAATCGCGCCTACCAAGGCTAGACTCTGCGTTTAGCCTGCCGCTCGGGGTAAACCTTGAGCTTCATAAATCTAATCTCTCTCTAGAATACGGCTTTGGGCAGTGCGCTTTTATGCCATTGCAGGCGAGTTGTAGGAGACCCATGGACAACAAAAAATTTCAGGAAAGCGTCGATAGCCAACGGGTGATTAAAAAGTACCCGAACCGACGACTTTATGACACCCAGACATCAAGCTATATCACCTTGTCACAGGTCAAGCAGTTGGTCATGAAGAGCCAGGCCTTCGTGGTACGAGATGCCAAAACCGGTGACGATTTGACCCGCAGCATTCTTTTGCAAATCATCCTTGAAGAAGAGGCCGCCGGTTCACCGATGTTCACGGCGCCGGTTTTGGCCAGTGTGATCCGCTTTTACGGACACGCCATGCAGGGCTTGATGGGCGGGTATTTAGAGAACAACATTCAGACATTGATGGATATGCAGGGTAGTTTTTCTGAGCAGTCCAAGGGCTTCACGCCAGAGGCCTGGACCCAGTTTTTAAGCCTGCAATCTCCCGCCCTGCAAGACATGCTGGGCGGTAGCTTGGAGCAGACCCGAAAAATGTTTGAACACATGCAAGAACAGTTGCAGCAGCAGACCGGCCAAATGTTTGGCGCTTTTGGTGTCAAGCGCTGATGCGGTCCGCTGCAGGAGTCTGGCGACATGGGTGAAACAGGGCTGCGTCAACCGGCGGCCCCGAGGGTCGGCTTTGTCAGCCTGGGCTGTGCCAAGGCGCTGACTGATTCAGAATTGATCCTGACCCAACTCAGCGCCCAGGGCTACCAAACATCCAAGAGTTTCCAAAACGCGGATTTGGTGATCGTTAACACCTGCGGCTTCATCGACGAGGCGATCAAGGAAAGCCTAGACACCATTGGCGAGGCCTTGGCTGAAAACGGTCGGGTAATCGTCACCGGTTGCCTGGGGGCCAAAGCTGCAGCAGATGGCAGCAACCTGGTTTTGCAAATGCATCCACGGGTACTGGCTGTCACCGGTCCGCAGGCCACACAAGAGGTGCTCGATGCGGTTCACAAAGCGCTGCCCAAGCCACACCAACCGTTTGTCGATCTTGTGCCAAATTCATTCGGCGTGGCTGGTGTCAAGCTCACCCCTAGACATTACGCCTACATCAAGATCAGCGAGGGTTGTAACCACCGATGCACGTTTTGCATCATCCCGTCGATGCGCGGCGATTTGGTGTCAAGGCCACTGGGCGAATTGCTGCGCGAGGCGCAGGCTTTACTCGAGGGCGGCGTCAAGGAACTGCTGGTGATCAGCCAGGACACTTCAGCCTATGGTGTCGATGTTGCTTACCGAACCGGTTTTTGGCAGGGCCGGCCGCTGAAAACCCGCTTGCTGGAATTGGCGCAGGCCCTGGGCGAATTAGCCGCACCCTACGGTGCATGGGTGCGTCTGCACTATGTCTATCCTTATCCCAGCGTTGATGAACTGCTCCCTTTGATGGCCTCCGGCCAGGTGCTGCCCTACCTTGACGTGCCGTTCCAGCACAGCCACCCCGATGTGCTCAGGCGCATGAAACGCCCTGCTGGCGGCGAGAAAAATTTGGCCCGTCTGCAACGCTGGCGCGAGACCTGTCCGGAGATCGTTGTGCGCAGCACCTTTATTGCTGGGTTTCCTGGGGAGACCGAAACCGAGTTTGAACATCTGTTGGACTTTGTTCGCCAGGCAGGCATTGATCGCGCAGGTTGTTTTGCCTATAGCCCGGTGGCTGGTGCTGCTGCCAACGACATCGCTGGCATGCTGCCGGCAGAGCTTCGCGAAGAACGACGGGCTCGTTTCATGGCGGTGGCAGAAGAGGTGTCCATGGCCAAGCTGAAACGGCGCATCGGCGCCACGATGCAGGTGTTGATTGACTCTGCCCCCGGTTTGGGTAAAAAAGGTGGCGTTGGGCGCTCTTATGCCGATGCGCCGGAGATCGACGGCCTGGTGCGACTGCTGCCGCCAGAAAAAATCAGCAAAACCCTGAAAGTCGGGGAATTTACCCGGGCCAAGGTCGTGGCAACCCAAGGGCATGACCTGGTTGCCCTGCCCTTTTGATTTGCAAGTGAATAGCCGCCAGAGACAAAAAAGCCGCGTCAGAGGTCGCGGCTTGGAATATTTTTACGGGTTAACGGGCCTTGATTGTTCCCGCTTTGACAGCTGCGGACACTCGAGTTTCATTTACATTTGGTGCCCAGGAAGGGACTCGAACCCCCACGAAGTTACTCGCTAGTACCTGAAACTAGTGCGTCTACCAATTCCGCCACCTGGGCATCT
>CAMATS010000281.1 GCA_945861195.1 Rhodoferax sp. OV413 | reverse complement strand
GACAGCCTGCGCCGGCTGCAAACCGACGTGATCGACCTGTATCAGATTCACTGGCCGGTGCGCCATGTGCCAGCCTTTGGCAACCCGTATTTCGATCCGGCCAAGGTGCGCACTGACCTCTCCAGCACGCGCGAGCAGCTCGAGGGCTTGGCGCAGCTGGTCCGGGCCGGCAAGGTGCGCGAGATCGGCCTCTCCAACGAAACCCCCTATGGCGTCATGGAGTTCACCCGCGTAGCGGCCGAGCAGGGTCTGCCACGTATCGTCTCGGTGCAAAACCCCTACTGCCTGATCAACCGCGTGGTCGATAACGGGCTTGACGAGGTGCTGTACCGGCAGCAGATCGGCCTGCTGGCCTATTCGCCTTTGGGCTTTGGGCAGTTGACAGGCAAATACGACGCCTCTGGCTACCTTGGCGCAGCAGCGCCGCGCGGGCGCATGAACTTGTTCGAGGCAATTCGCAAGGGGCGTTGGGGCCGCGCCGAGTCATTGGCTGCCGCGCAGCGTTACAACGCACTGGCGCGTCAACAGGGGCTAAGCCCAACCACGATGGCACTGGCTTTTTGCTACACCAATTGGCGCGTGACGAGCACGATTCTGGGGGTAAACAGCGTGGCTCAATTGGACGAATGCCTCGACGCCTGGGGAACCACCTTGTCGCCTGAACTGCTGTCCCAAATAGATGCGCTGCGCTGGGAGCTGCGCGACCCGGCCAGCTGAGCGCCCTGTCTGGGAGCAAACGGCAGTGCCCACACCGTGTTTGAGCGGCTGCAGTGGCGCAGACCCAGGCTTCGAGCTTCGAATAGCCCATTGCGTATTGGGTGGGCTAAATCTGCCTGTCCCCTCGACAAGGTAAAACCGACGGACCAGGTCCAGCCATACTGGATGAAGCCACGCGCGAGATCTCTGAGGCTGCCTGAGTGAAAGCCGGTTGCTAGCCAAATCGGCTCGTTTTAGTGTTGACGCCGACGCCAACAACTGCTGCCAGGATCAGTGTTGCAGCAAGGTAACGCGCCGCGAGCGCGTCGGGGCTTCATTGCGGCTGTTCCGGCCCCAGAAAAAACGCATCAAACAGCTCCAGCAAAGCGGGCCACTCTAGGGCAAAGCGTGGCCGGTTGACAAAGTAGGCCTCGCAGCTCACCGCAAAAAATTCGGCTGGGGCCGTGGCGGCGTAGGGGTCTAGCCAAGGCTGGGGGCCGCCAAAGCGATTGGCCATGGACAGAGCCTCTTTGAAATCCCGGTAGGCGGCTTGCATCACGGTCTGCCAACGCCGGGCCAATGCGCGCGAGGGCATGGGCGGGCAGCCGTCGGCCAGGCCGTCTCGCATGTCGAGCTTGTGCACAAATTCGTGAATCACCAGGTTGTAGCCGTCTGCCACCGATGCTGCCTGCACGTCGGGCCAGCTCAGCGTCACCGGCCCGCCGTGCATGGCCTCGCCGCTGAGTTCTTCCTGGTAGTGGTGCACCACGCCGGTCTCATCATGCACTTCGCGCGGTGCCAGCATGGCGTCGGGATGGATCACGATGCCGCTAAAGTCGTCGTACCAGTGCAACCCCAGTCTGAGCACCGGCAGGCAGGCCTGGGCCGCAATGGACAGCGCCATTTCGTCGGTCACCTGCAGGCCCTGGGCGCCGCTGAACTGCTTGCTGCCCAAAAACTGCATGCTCAGCAGCCGCAACTGCTGCAGGTCGGCTGCATCACGCTCGACCAGAAAGGGGTGGCGCGCCAGCGTGGCGTCCCACAGCGCCTGTGGTATGGCCGGGCTGGTGGCGCCCGCGCCCAAGCGGGTGGTGAGGCGATGCCACCAGTCAGCCAGCGTTGAGCCCAGCGGCTGCGCTTCGGGTGGTGGGTGGCCGGGACTGTGTCTCATCTGGCTGCGATTCAACCACCAAATCTGCTGGGCTGGCGTAGGCACCACCAAAATTGCGGGGTATGCCTTCCCTGAGTAGCTCAAAGGGTCGGGCATAGCCCGGCCAAGTTCTCACGTGTGGCGATCATGCTGGCATGACAGTCAGGCGAGACAAGCTTGCAGCAAACCAAGCCGAGAGGCAGGTTTCAAACTGACGCGGCCTGGCGCAACAGCGCGGCGTAACCGGGCGAGGTATTCATGCGCGCCGTCAGCCCTTTTTCATGCAGCCAGCGGTGCGCCAAGGGCAAATTCCAGCAAGGAATTTGGGTGAACATGTGATGCTCACAGTGGTAATTGACCCAGTATGGCGCCAGCCACATCCGCTCCCAAAAATTGGCATGCGTGGTGCGCGCATGCTGCAAAGGGTCGGGCTCGTTGGGTGCGACCAAGGCATGCTCTGAAATATTGCGCAAGCGGGTGATCAGCGGCAACCAAGTGGCCATGGGTAACAACCACACGCCCAGCCACAGCCAGCCCCAACCGGCAGCGGTAAAAGCCAAAGCAAAAACCGCATTGCCACCCAAAAACCAACGGGTTTGGTGTATCCACTGCCCCAACGATACCCAGCGGCTTTGCCCCAATGGCGGCTCGCGCCAAGCGTTCAGCCCGGGCGCGATGCGTTGCTTGTAAAAGGTCTGGCCCGAGATGTCGCGCCACATTTTTCGCCGCAATGAAGCCCGGCTGATGGGGAAGGGGGCCGACAACACCAAGTCTGGATCCTCGGTTTGCTGGACATAGCGGTGGTGTTGCAAGTGGTAACTGCGGTAGCCATGCACCTCGGTGCCGCACAACCAAAACCCCATCGCATCATTGATTCGCCGGGAGGGATGTAACAGCGCATGAGCTGCGTCGTGCATCAAGATGAACAGGCCCAATTGCCGGTTGCCCACCCAAAGAATGGCCAAGGGGATGAACCAAGGCGACCACGCTACCAAAGCCATGGATGCAGCGATCACCGCCCAACAATGGGCTACACAAGCCCAGCCGCGCCAAGCGGAACGCTGACTCAGGCGAGCCCATTCTTCGGGCCGGAAGAAGTCTTCGGGGTTGACTCGTGAAGCAGCAGCCATGGCGATCAAATTGCGCTATGCCGTCCCAAACCCTCAGAAATGTAGGCTGTGACAAGCTGATTTAGGCTCACCCCTTCGGCCTTGGCTTGGTGTTGAAGGCGTGAATGAATGCTACGCGGAAGGCGTTGCACAAATTTGCCAGACGCATTGAAGATGCCAGGACTCGGCACTGGACGACCGTCGGCAATATGAGCATCCATCCAGCACTCAAACGCACCCCGAGCGTCTGCAATTGCTTCTTCAGGCGTTTCACCATCTGCCATGCAGCCAGGCAGGTCAGGAAAAGTCGCGAGAAAACCACCACCTTCTTCAGCGGTCAATGGGCGAATTTCAAGGGGGTAGTCGCTGAATTTTGGTTTCAATCTGGGCTCCAATCAATCAAGGCAAGCAACTGCAGCACGTACACAGCTTTAATGGGTTTGCGTGCCGGCACACATACTTCGAGCGGGCAACCATCACGTTGAATCACGACATGGCTGCCACCATTTGCGGACCTTCAAGCCAGCATGCGCTGCAACAGATTCAAGCTGTTCAATGCGCCAATCGCGGGGATTGTTGCGCATCGCGGTGATGTTCTTGTCTTGCTTGCCCATTGACGCATAGTATCGCATTCGATACTAAAAAACAATTCATCTTGACCCGGACACAGCAGATTTTGCAGTTCCAATTGTGTAGACAAATACGTATCATCACGGCGTGAAAGTAGCGGGCGTCGACTGGGACGATGGCAATTGGCCGAAATGCGGCAAGCACGGTGTCAGTCTTGAGAAAATTGAGCAGGTACTGCCGGGCAACCCTGCTGTCATACCGGATCCTCACCCAGATGAGCTGCGCCTGCGAGCCATTGGACGCACGAAGGTTGGGCGTTTCGTGTTTCTGGTTTTCATGCTGCGTCAAGATGACGTCCAGACGCTGCTACGTCCAATTAGCGCCCGCTTCATGCACCAGAAGGAAATTGATCATTATGAAAACCAAGTCTAAGCTCTTGCCGTCACTGGCGAGTGATGCT
>CAMATS010000280.1 GCA_945861195.1 Rhodoferax sp. OV413 | reverse complement strand
ACTACCACTCCTGGTAGTGGCAACTTTGCTCTTTCGAGCCAAGCAACCTGCCCTTGCGGACCGGTTGTTGCCGGCTTGCGCCTGGTTCATCTTTCGATAAAACTTGGCGACCCCACGGGGATTCGAACCCCGGTACTCACCGTGAAAGGGTGATGTCCTAGGCCTCTAGACGATGGGGTCATAACCTTTGGACTTTCGTCTCAACGCAATCAGCCTTGCCGCCGATTCCCGAAAATTTTGGTGGAGGTAAGCGGGATCGAACCGCTGACCTCTTGCATGCCATGCAAGCGCTCTCCCAGCTGAGCTATACCCCCTTCACACCACGACTGCTTGCGACCCGTGTCGCCCTGACAGCCTTAATTTCCGAGCCAGAAAGTATAGCGTTTATTTTCATGAAAACCGCAGGCGCTGCATGACTTTTTCTCGGTCGCAAAGTTCAAGCACTGCGTCCAGAGAGGGCGTCTGGGTGGTGCCCATCACGAGCAAACGAACCGGCATGGCCAACTGCGGCATTTTGAGTGCGGAGTTGGCCAGTACCTCCTTGATAGCCGCTGCGATCGCTGCCTTTTGCCAAGGGCAGTCGGCAAGTTTTCGAGCCAACTGGGCGATTGCCGGGCGCACCGCCTCAGTCAGGTGCAATTCCAGCGCCTCGGCAGGAGGGACGATCTCGGCATAGAACGCAGCCGCCCAGTCAGCCAGTGCCAGCGTGGTGTCGCAACGGTCTTTAAACAGCGCGCAGATACGGGCCAGACGCCCGTCGGGGGCAATACCGCGCCCCTGCAGCTGCTGCGAAACCAGCAGGGCCAAAGCCTCATCGCCCATCGCTTTGAGGTGCTGGGCATTGACCCAGCGCAACTTCGCCTCGTCAAACTGCGCGGCGCTGCGGCCCAGGTGATCAAGATCAAACCAGGCCAAAAACTGCTCTCGACTGAAGATTTCGTCGTCGCCGTGGCTCCAGCCCAGGCGGGCCAGGTAGTTGACCATCGCCTCGGGCAGGTAGCCTTCGTCGCGGTATTGAGTGACCGGTTTGGCACCGTTGCGCTTGCTCATTTTCTCGCCCTGCTCATTGAGCACGGTAGGCAGGTGGGCATAGACCGGTGCCGAGTGCCCAAGGGCCTCAAAAATGTTGATCTGGCGCGGCGTGTTGTTGACATGGTCATCACCACGAATCACATGGGTGATGGCCATATCGATGTCGTCAACTACCACGCAAAAATTGTAGGTCGGCGTGCCATCTGGGCGGGCAATCACCAGGTCGTCGAGCTCGCTGTTGCTGATCTCAATGCGGCCCTTGACCCGGTCCTCCCAGGCTACCCTGCCCTGCTGCGGATTCTTGAAGCGCAGCACCGGCGCGACGCCAGGCGGTACCGGTGGCAGGCTCTTGCCCGGCTCGGGCCGCCAGCGGCCGTCATAGCGTGGTTTTTGCTTGGCCACCGTCTGACGTTCGCGCAGCGCATCCAGCTCAGCCAAGCTGGTGTAGCAGGGGTAGACATGGCCAGTAGCCTGCAGTTCGGCCAGCACCGCTTTGTAACGGTCCATGCGCTGCATTTGGTAGAAGGGGCCTTCGTCATAGTTCAGGCCGAGCCAGGCCATGCCCTCAATGATGACGTCAACAGAGGCCTGGGTGGAGCGATCGAGATCGGTGTCTTCGATGCGCAAAATAAAGTCGCCGCCGGTGGCCCGGGCAAAAGCCCATGGGTAGAGCGCCGAACGTATGTTGCCCAGGTGAATAAAGCCTGTGGGCGAGGGCGCAAAGCGGGTGCGTGTACGGGTTGTCATGTTGGGCGTATCCGTCATCGAGCCTGGCGCAGGCCACGGGTCAAATCGGTCTTGATGTCATCCACATGTTCCAAGCCAACGGCGATACGGATCAGGCCCTGCCCAATGCCGGCGGCCTGGCGCTGGGCCTCAGTCAATCGGCCGTGCGAGGTGCTCGCCGGATGCGCTGCCAGGGTCTTGGTGTCTCCCAGGTTGGTCGAGAGCGAGACCAGTTGCATGGCGTCGAGCAGCGCAAACGCCCTTTGCCGGGCCTGCTCAGGCTTTACCGCTTTGACCTCAAACGACAGCACCGCCCCGCCCAGGCCGGATTGTTGCGCCATGGCCAGTTCGTGCTGCGGGTGGCTGGCCAGACCGGGGTAATGAACCAGTTGCACTGCCTCTTGGTCTTGCAGCCACAGCGCCAAGGCCAGGGTCCGCTCAGACTGAGCGCGCATGCGCAGATCGAGCGTCTCAAGGCCCTTGAGAACCACCCAGGCGTTGAAGGGCGCCAGGGTCATGCCACCGCTTTTGAGTATCGGCAAAAATTTCTCATTGACCAGCTTCTGGCTGGCGCACAGCGCGCCCGCCACAACGCGCCCCTGGCCGTCGAGGTATTTGGTGCCAGAGTGCATGATGATGTCAGCGCCCAAAACCACCGGGCGCTGCAGTGCAGGCGTGGCAAAGCAGTTGTCCACAGCCAGCATTGCGCCGGCATTGTGTGCCAAGTCGGCCAGCGCGGCAATGTCGCAGACCTCGGTCAGGGGGTTGGTGGGGGTCTCGACAAACAGCAGCCGCGTGTTGCTTTGGACTGCCGCCTGCCAGGCGCCCAAATCGGTCTGGGGTACAAAAGTTGACGACACGCCAAAGCGGGCCAAATCAGTGCCGATCAGTCGTATCGTGGAGCCAAACATGGACCGCGAGCACAGGATATGGTCTCCTGTTTTGAGCAGCGCCAAGCACATCATCAAAATCGCTGACATGCCGGATGCGGTGCCGATGGCAGCTTCGGTTCCCTCCAAGGCGGCCAGGCGCTGCTCAAAGCTGCTGACCGTCGGGTTGCCATAGCGGCCATAGGTATAGCCGTCTTCGTCACCAGCAAAACGGCGGGCTGCGGCCTCAGCCGAGGGTTGCACATAGCCGCTGGTCAGGTAGAGGGCCTCAGAGTTTTCGCCATATTGGCTGCGCCCCACCGCCGTACGCACGGCGAGGGTGTCTGGGTGTAGACCTGGCGGCAGGGGTTTGTCAGTCATGGCTAGTCCTCATGGTTAGGCAGGGCCAGTCGCGAGGCGTCGTCCTGGGCTTCATCCTGTGCGACTCGGTTGGCATTGAGCCTGTCGATATCGGCCAGGCTGATATCGCCGGTGACATAGACACCGTCAAAACAAGAGGCATCGAAGCCCTGCACCTTAGGGTTGATGGAACCAATCGCGCGCTTCATGGCATCCACGTCTTGGTAAATCAGGGCATCGCAGCCGATGATTTGCCGGATTTCTTCAATATCCCGGCCGTGCGCCACCAACTCTGCGCTGGTAGGCATGTCGATGCCGTACACATTGGGATAGCGCACCGGCGGCGCTGCGCTGGCCAGGTAGACCTTGCGAGCACCGGCCTCACGCGCCATTTGCACAATTTCTCGGCTGGTGGTGCCTCGCACAATCGAATCATCTACCAGCAACACGTTGCGGCCCTTGAATTCACTGGCGATGGCATTGAGTTTTTGCCGAACCGATTTCTTTCGTACGGCCTGCCCTGGCATGATGAAGGTGCGTCCCACATAGCGGTTTTTGACAAAGCCCTCGCGGTAGGGCAAGCCGAGCAATTGAGCGAGTTGCGCCGCACTGGGCCGGCTGGACTCGGGAATCGGGATAACCACATCGATCTCGCTGGGCGGCACACTTGACACAACCCGTTTGGCCAATGCAGCGCCCAGGTTCAAACGGGCCTGGTAGACCGAGATGCCGTCCATCACCGAATCAGGGCGGGCCAGGTAGACGAACTCGAAAATACAGGGCTTGAGAACCGGCTGCGCGGCGCACTGCTGAGCGTGCACCCGGCCCTGCAAATCAATGAACACGGCCTCGCCAGGGTCCAAATTTCGCTCCAACTGGTGGCCCGTGCCCTCCAGGGCCACTGATTCACTAGCCACCATCACTGCGCCTTCGCTGCGACCCAGGCACAGCGGACGAATGCCAAAGGGGTCTCGGAAGGCCAGCACACCGTGGCCAGCGATCAGGGC
>CAMATS010000279.1 GCA_945861195.1 Rhodoferax sp. OV413 | reverse complement strand
AACATCAACATGCAAATCAACCGATTTGGTCTTCGGGCCTGGCTGTCCTTGGTACTGCTTTTGGGATTGCCCAAGCTGGGCTGGGCCGTGGACCCGTTCACGGTGCGCGATATCCGTCTCGAAGGCCTGCAACGTGTCGAACCAGGCACTGTGTTTGTCTCCCTGCCGTTCCAGGTCGGAGACCTCTACAGCGATGACAAAGGCTCTGCTGCCATCCGTGCCCTGTTCGCCTTGGGTTTGTTCAAGGATGTTCGCATCGAGGTGAGCGCAGATGTGCTGGTGGTGATCGTGGAAGAGCGGCCCACGGTGGCCGAGCTTGAATTTGTCGGCACCAAGGAGTTTGACAAAGAAGTCTTGACAAAAGCCCTGCGCGATGTTGGTTTGGCCGAGGGCAGGCCCTTTGACAAGGCCCAGCTTGACCGGGCTGAGCAAGAACTCAAACGACAGTACATCAACCGCAGTCTGTATGCTGCAGACGTGGTCACAACGGTCACGCCCATTGAGAGAAACCGGGTCAACCTGACCTTTACCGTGATCGAGGGAGACACTGCCAAAATCACCGATATCCGAATCATTGGCAGCCGGGCTTTCTCGCAAGCCAGCCTGCTCGACTTGCTCGATCTCAACACCGGCGGCTGGATGAGCTGGTACACCAAGTCCAACCGTTATTCCCGCACCAAGCTCAATGCTGACCTTGAAACCCTGCGCTCACACTACCTGACCCGGGGCTATCTTGAGTTCAAGCTGGAGTCGACCCAGGTCTCGATTCTGCCTAACAAAACTGATATCGCAATCACCATCAATGTCTCCGAAGGTGCGCGTTTTGAGGTCAGCAGCGTCAGGCTGGAAGGCAATTTTCTGGGCCGCGATGATGAATTCAAATCGCTGGTCTCGATTCGTCCCGGCCAGGCCTACAACGCCGACGAGGTTGCCAAAACAAACAAGGCCTTTATCGATTATTTCGGGAATTTCGGTTTTGCTTTCGCACGGGTGGAGGCCCGCCCGGAGGTTGACCGAATCAACAACCGTGTGGCCGTGGTTCTGCAGGCTGACCCCTCGCGCCGGGCCTATGTGCGAAAGATCAACCTGGCGGGTAATAACCGCTCGCGCGATATCGTGGTACGCCGGGAGCTCAGGCAGTTCGAAGCATCCTGGTACGACGGCTACAAAATAAAACTCTCGCGGGACCGGGTCGACAGGCTGGGCTATTTCGGCGATGTGTCGGTCGAAACCTCTGAGGTTCCGGGCTCGCCAGACCAAGTCGATTTGAATTTGAATCTGGTGGAAAAGCCCACCGGCAGCCTGAGCCTTGGGGCTGGCTTTTCTAGCGGTGATGGGCTTGGATTGCAGTTCGGCTTGAGGCAGGATAACGCCTTTGGCTCGGGTAATTCTCTGGGCGTGCAACTCAACACCAGCAAGATAAACAGGGTGCTCGATTTCAGCACCACGGACCCCTATTTCACGAGCGATGGCGTATCGCGCACCATAAGCGCGTACCACAAAACCTTCAGCCCCTACCAGGACCAAAGCTATTACCAACTGGTGACCTCTGGCGGTAGCATCCGTTTTGGTGTGCCCTTTACCGAGAGCGATACCGTCTACTTCGGCGCGGGCATCGAGAACACCACCATCGTGCCGGGAACATCCCTGCCAACCGCTTACCTCGACTATGCCAAGCAGTTCGGCTTTGAGAGCAGCGCCCTGCCGCTGACGCTGGGATGGTCGCGGGATCGTCGTGACAGTTCGCTGGCGCCCACGGCGGGACGTTACCAACGCCTCAGCGCTGACCTGTCGGTTGCCGGAGATGCGCGGTATTTCCGCTCGACTCTCCAGCATCAGGAGTATTTTCCGCTCAGCAAGCAGCTGACCTTGGCGCTCAATGCGGACCTCGGCTTTGGTGCGGCCGTGGGCGAGCGCTCGTTCCCCGTGTTCAAGAATTTTTATGGCGGTGGCCTGGGCTCGGTTCGCGGTTTTGAGCAGGGCAGCCTGGGGCCCAAAGACATCAGCGGCACGGTGGTGGGCGGTACCCAAAAACTCAATGTGAATGCAGAATTGCTGGCGCCCTTTCCGGGTGTGGGCAACGACAAAACACTCAGGATGTATGGATTTTTAGACGCTGGCAGTGTCGGCGGTCCTGGCTACGGCTTGAGCGTCAACGACAATGCCAGCGATCTGAGGTCTTCCGCCGGTGTCGGTTTGAGCTGGATCTCTCCGGTCGGGCCCCTGCGTTTGGCATTTGCCTGGCCGGTGAAAAAATTTGAAGGGGATAAAATGCAGAGCGTTCAATTTCAAATTGGGTCAAGTTTCTAATGAAGCATTTTTTGCGTCAAACAACTGTTAGCACGCTGTTCGGACTGGCTTGCTTGGCAACCCAGGCCCAAGAATTCCGCATCGGTTTTGTCAGCACGGATCGAATCTTCAAGGAGGCCGGCACGGCCAAGGCAGCGCAAAGCAAGCTAGAACAGGAATTCTCCAAGCGAGAAAAAGATTTGGTCGACCAAAGCGCTGCGCTCAAGACCATGGCAGAAAAATTGGAGCGAGAAGCGCCCACGCTGTCTGAAGGGCAGCGCGCCAGCCGGCAAAAACAGCTGGTGGATCAGGATCGGGATCACCAGCGCAAGCGGCGCGAGTTCCAGGAGGACCTCACTGCCCGTAAAAACGAAGAGTTGCAGCAGGTTCTCGAGCGCGCCAACAAGGTTGTCAAACAGGTCGCTGAGGCCGAAAAATACGACCTGATTTTGCAAGAGGCCGTCTATGTCAACCCCAGGCACGACATCACCGAGAAGGTCATTAAGATCCTGAATTCGGGTGTTGTTCGCTAAGAGCGCCCAAGGCGTTTGCGATGTGCTGCTGCCCCTAGGTTCGATTGTTGCGGCGCTTGGTGGAGAACTCTACGGTGACCCGCAACACGAGATCGGCGCACTCGCACCCCTTGAGACAGCGGGCCCGGATGCCTTGGCATTTTTAAGCCACCCGAAATACATCAAGCAACTCGCTGCATCGCGGGCCGCCTGTGTGGTGGTAGGAGCCGAACACCTGGCCTTGGCGCAATCGCGTGGTGCCTGCATCGTCGTGGCGCAACCCTATCTGTACTTTGCAAGGGTCACGCAGCTATGGAAGAGTCGTTCAGGCCAGCCTGATGCCGCCCGGATACACCCCAGCGCAGTGATCGATGCCGAGGCCGAGATTCACGCGACAGCCAGCATTGGCGCGCTCTGCGTGGTTGAGCGAGGCGTGCGTATCGGTGCTGGCAGCCAGCTGAAGTCCAGAGTCACGGTGAGCGAAGGCTGCACGCTCGGCGAGCGTTGTTTGCTCCATCCAGGCGTGGTTATTGGTGCTGACGGGTTTGGTTTCGCCCCCAATGCGGGTGTCTGGGAAAAAATCGAACAACTCGGCGTAGTGCGCATTGGTAATGACGTTGAAATTGGCGCGAACACCTGTATTGACCGGGGTGCTTTGGGCGACACGGTGATCGAAGACGGCGTCAAACTCGACAATCTAGTTCAGATCGGGCACAACGTGCGAATCGGCCAACACAGCGCCCTGGCGGGCTGTGTTGGTGTGGCTGGCAGCGCTCGCATAGGCGCTCACTGCACCTTGGGCGGTGGCGCCATCGTGTTGGGTCATCTCGAGTTGGCCGACCATGTTCATATTTCTGCTGCCAGTGTCGTGACCAGATCAGTGCTTGTGCCCGGGCAATACACCGGCTTGTTCCCGCTGGATTCAAACGCCGCCTGGGAAAAAAATGCCGCTGCGCTTAAACAGCTCAAGCAACTGCGCGAGCGACTTCGGACCCTGGAGCGAGAAAAAAATGCCAAGGAGCCGCCATGATGGACATCCACAAAATACTCAAACAACTGCCGCACCGCTACCCATTTTTGCTGGTTGACCGGGTGATCAGTATTGACAAGGGCCGGCACATTCAGGCGCTCAAAAATGTGACGATGAACGAGCCTTTTTTTCAGGGCCATTTTCCGCACCGACCGGTCATGCCCGGGGTGCTGATGCTCGAGGCTCTGGCTCAGGCAGCGGCCCTGCTGGCCTTTGACGCGC
>CAMATS010000278.1 GCA_945861195.1 Rhodoferax sp. OV413 | reverse complement strand
ACCCGTTGCCGCGATGCGCCCAGCAGTTGCGCCAATTCTTCCTGTGCGAGTTGCAGGCCAATGCGCATCTCGCGCCCGTCGCTGAGTGACGGCACGCCGTAGCTGCGTACCAGGTGCAGCAGTTGCTTGGCCAGGCGGGCGCGCAGCGGCAGGGTGTTGAGGTCTTCCACCAGGCCGTAGAGCTGGCGGATTCGCCGCGCATGCAGGCGCAGCAGGGCTTCGTACAGCTCGGCATGCAGGGCCAGAATTTTCTTGAAATCGGCCTTGGCGACGCACAAAATCGTGCTGTCGCCGTGGGCATAGGCGTCGTGCGTGCGCCGGTCCCCGTCGAAGATGGAGACATCGCCAAACCAGATGCCAGGCTCCACATAGGTCAGGGTGATTTGCTTGCCAGAGATTGATGTTGAGCTCACCCTTACCGCACCGCGGGCACAGGCTATCCATTCCTCGGGCGGCTCGCCGCGGGCGGCAATCAGCACGCCGTCTTTGAAACGCTTGACATAGGCACATCGCAGAATATCGTGACGTAGGGACGGGGACAGACTGGAAAACCAGCGACCAGAATTGATCGCCTCGCGTTCTTCAATGGTAAGAATAGGATCGTCCATGGGCTGTCTTGTGGGTGACTGAAAACCGCTTGATTGTCACCCCCGGGACCACCGCCCGGCTTGGCCCTGACCCCCGGACCCGGGGCCTGCTTGCGGCTTGTGTTGGTTTAGGCGCCGAACTTTGGCCGCGCTTTGGCCAAAAAGGCGGCAATGCCAATGCCCGCATTGGCATGCTGCAGATTGGCTACAAAATGCCGGCTTTCTTGGGCAAGCTGCTGCTCCAAGCTGAGCTCGGCGGCCTGACGACTCAGGGCTTTGATGCTGGCCAGGGCGTTGGGTGCACGGGCGTTGAGCCGCTGCGCGAGTAAAAGCGCCGCGTCGAGGGCGCTGCCGGGCGCTGCCACCTGGTTGACAACACCGAGCTGGTGCAGGCGCGGCGCGCCGATGCGCCCACCCAACATCAGCAACTCGGTGGCGAGTTGGCGAGGCAGTGCCTGCGCCAGGCTCCAACTGCCGCCGCCGTCCGGTGAGAGGCCAATCGTGCTGTAAGCCATCACGAACACCGCGTCTTCGGCTGCCACCAGCAGGTCGCAGGCCAGCGCCAGCGAGAAACCCGCGCCAGCTGCTGCACCTTCGACCGCGGCGATGACCGGTTTGGGGCAGTTGGCAATGGCCTTGATCCATCGGTGCAGCGCCTCAATACTCTGGGCCTGTACCTCGGGCGCTTGCGCGCGGTTGGCCTGCAGGCGCTGCAAATTGCCCCCGGCGCTGAACACCGTGCCGGTGCCGGTAATGACAACCGAGCCAATGTCGGCCGACCGGCTGGCCAGGGCCATGGCCTCCATACCACTTGCATAGACCTCGGGGCCGAGCGCATTGCGGTGGGCTGCATCGTCCAGGCTCAACACCAGGGTTTGGTCTGCCATGCTGCTGTGGAGTTGGGCTGCCATGGGCCTTGCCTATTCTTCTTCGTGCAGCAGGCTGAGCCCGATGGCGCCACGCCGGCGCAGCCAGGGGCTGGGCCGGTAGCGCGGATCGCCGTAGACGGTTTGCATATTGAAGAGCACCTCGAGCAGGTTGCTGGGCCCCACCAGGTTGCCCAGGGCCAAGGGCCCCAAGGGATAGCCCAGACCAAGTGTGACCGCGATTTCAAGGTCGGCTGGCGAGCAGATGCCCTGTTGGCAGATGTCGCAGGCGATGTTGACGATGTTTGCCACCACCCGCTGCGTGACAAAGCCGCCGCTGTCACGCACCAGGCTGACCGCCTTGCCATCGCGGGCCATCAGGGCGTGGGCGGCTTGGCGCATGTCGGTGCGCGTAGCGGGGTTGGTGGCGAGCACACGGCGGCGCGTGCTGGCATCGTCAAACAGCAGATCGATGCCCATGGTGCGGCTTGGATCAAGCCGCTCGACCACCGCCACGGTGCTGACGTCAAAGCCCAGCGGCGCGACCAGGATCAAGGCCTGCGCAGAGGCTGAGGCGCCGGTTTCTATGTGGGCACCCAGATTTTTCAGCAGTTGCAACAACTCGGCTCGCCGCGCTGCTCGGGGTGACACCCACACGGGCGGCAGGTCGGCCAGCACGGGTGCGCTGGCCTCGGGGCTTACCTGGGCCACACCTTGAACATAGGTGTAGAAACCCTCGCCGACCTTTTTGCCCAGCAGGCCGCCGGCCAGACGTTGCGCCGTGATGACGCTGGGCCGGTAGCGGGGCTCTTGGTAGTACTGTTGGTACACCGACTCCATCACCGGGTGAGACACGTCCAGGGCAGTCAGGTCCATCAGTTCAAAGGGCCCGAGCTTGAAGCCCACCTGGTCCTTGAGTATGCGGTCTACGGTGGCAAAGTCGGCCACGCCTTCGCCCACCAGTCGCAGCGCTTCGGTGCCGTAACCGCGCCCGGCATGGTTGACGATAAAACCCGGCGTGTCTTGCGCTTGCACTGGCGTGTGGCCCATTTGCCGGGCGTAGCGCACCAGGGCCTCGCACACGCCAGGCTCGGTCTTCAGACCTGCGATGACCTCGACCACCTTCATCAGGGGCACCGGGTTAAAGAAGTGAAAGCCCGCCAGCCGCTGAGGGCGTTTGAGCCGCGCACCCATGGCGGTGATGGACAGGGATGAGGTGTTGCTGGCCAGTACCGCCTCGGGCGCTATCAGGGCTTCGAGCTCGGCGAACAGTTCGGCCTTGGCATCTAGGCGCTCGACAATCGCCTCAATCAGTAAATCGCATTTGGCCAGGCCAGCCAGCGAGTTGCTGCATTGCAAACGCGAGCGGTAAAGTACTTTCTTGGCCGTGTCGAAGCGGCCTTTCTCATGCAATTTATCCCACTGCGAATACACGCTGTCCAGCGCTGCAGCGCTGGCATCGGCATGGGTGTCAAACAACAGCACCTGGCTGCCCGCTTGCGCGGCGATTTGGGCAATGCCCCGGCCCATGGCGCCAGCGCCAACAATGCCAATCAGGGGAAAAACAGCGGCCATGTCCAAAACGATGCAAGTCCCTAGCGGCGCACCTGCAGCGCCCCGGGGTTGACGATATTGCTTGGCCTGCCCTTGATGAAATTGACCACGTTGTCAAACGCAGCGCCGTAATACAGCTCGTAGCTGTTTTGCTCGACATAGCCGATGTGCGGCGTGCAAATACAGTTCTCCAGCCGCAGCAGGGCATGGCCTTGCAGAATCGGCTCTGATTCATACACATCAATGGCTGCCATGCCCGGCCGGCCCCGGTTGAGCCCGGCCACCAGCGCATCGGGCTCGATGAGCTCCGCGCGCGAGGTGTTGACCAGCATGGACGTGGTTTTCATGCGGGCGAGATCGTTCAGCCGCACCAAGCCACGGGTTTCATCCGAGAGCCTGAGGTGCAGGGAGAGCACATCACTTTGCTCAAACAGCTCTTCGCGGCTGGCGGCAGCCTCAAAACCCTCTACCACCGCGCGTTCCCGCGATGCCTCCCGGCCCCAGACCAGCACCCGCATGCCAAAAGCCTCGCCATAGCCGGCTACCAGTTGGCCAACCTTGCCGTAGCCCCAGATGCCAAGGGTTTTGCCCTTGAGCAGGGTACCCAAGCCAAAATTGGTCGGCATGTTGGCGCTTTTTAAGCCGGACTGTTGCCAGGCGCCGTGCTTGAGGTTGGTAATGTACTGGGGCAGTCGACGGGCTGTCGCCATGATCAGCGCCCAGGTGAGTTCGGCTGGCGCCTCGGGCGAGCCGGTGCCATCCGCAACCGCAATGCCGCGCTCAGTGCAGGCGGCGACATCAACATGGGGCCCGATTTTTCCGGTCTGCACCACCAGCTTGAGTCGGGGCAATTTGTCAATCAGGTTTTTGGTCAGGTGGGTGCGCTCGCGGTTGAGGACGATCACATCGGCATCTTTGAGCCGCACTGACAACTGCCCCAGGCCCTTGACCGTGTTGGTGTAAACCCTGGCCGTATAAGACTCCAAGCGCGCAGCGCAGGCCAATTTACGCACTGCATCCTGGTAGTCATCAAGAATGATGATGTTCATG
>CAMATS010000277.1 GCA_945861195.1 Rhodoferax sp. OV413 | reverse complement strand
GCGAGGCGCTTGGTCTACCAAAGGCAGGTACAAGCCTACGTCCCTCTGCAGGCGAACCCATGCGCCGCGCACCAACCACCGCGCCAGATCAGGGTGGTGGGGCGTTCGGCGCAGCGGCATCAAGGAGGAGCCCGCAGGGCGGGGGACAGTCGCGGAGCCGAATGCCCCGCCAGCCTGATCTCCCAAATAGCCGGTCGCCCTTGCTCGACCCCGAAAGTGCGCGGCACGAGCAAGAACCAAAAGGCTCAGCCGCCCGAGCGCTTAACCACGTACCCCTGTGCCACCAAGGCCGCCATTACCCGCTCCACATGGTCACCCTGTACCTCGATCACACCATCCTTGACCGTCCCGCCTGAACCACAAGCCGCCTTGAGCTGCTTGCCCAAAGCGGTCAGTTCGGCCGGCGCCAGCGGCAGGCCCTTGACCAGCGTAACGGCCTTGCCGGCGCGGCCTTTGGTCTCACGCGAGACCCGCACCATGCCATTGCCAACAGGCAGGGCGCTTACGCTGCGGCAGACACATTGCGCCCGGGGCTGGCGGCATGCCGGGCACATGCGACCAGCTTCGGTGGAGTACACCAAGCCGCCAGATCCGGGACGCAGGGCCATGGCCTGTTAAAAACTTGCTTTGCAAGGCTCAGGGCAGCAGCCCGAGCGCGTGCATGTAGTCGGGCTGCACCATCAGATCGTCCCAGGCCAGCGCCGGGCCGCGCGGCAGCAGGGCCAGGCGGCGCTCTTCGCTGCCCTCCCAGGGTTGCCACTGCTCTTTGAGCTGGGCCTCGGTCAGGCCGCTGATCAGGGCATCCAACACCGAACCGCCGTCCGACGACTGATTGCACAGCAGCACCAGGTCACAGCCGGCATTGAGCGCGGCCACGGCCGCCTGGGCGTGGCTGACAGGTTCGCCATCAAGCACCCGGGCGCCGGCCATCGACAAATCGTCGCTGAACACCGCACCGCCAAAGCCGAGTTGGCCTCGCAGGATGTCGCCCAGCCAGCGCTGCGAAAACCCGGCCGGCCGAGCGTCGACCTTGGGGTAGACCACATGCGCCGGCATGACCGACGACAGGGTGGTGTTAAGCCAGCCGTAGGGGGCAGCGTCCTCAGCCAAAATAGCCTTGAGGCTACGCCGGTCCACCGGCAGGTCGGTGTGCGAGTCGGCCCGCACAAAGCCATGGCCCGGAAAGTGTTTGCCGCAGTTGGCCATGCCGCTTTGCAGCAGGCCGTGCATCAGGCTTTTGGCCAGCAGGCTGACCACGCGCGGGTCGCGGCCAAAGGCGCGGTCGCCGATCACGCTGCTGGCGCCAAAGTCGAGATCCAGCACCGGCGTAAAACTCAAATCAACTCCGCAGGCCCGCAGTTCGGCGCCCAACACGTAACCGCAGGCGGTGGTGGCGTTGGTGGCGCGCATGGCACCACTGCCTTGCCCGCCGTGACCGTCCTGCAGCCACATCTCGCCCAGGGCCCGCATGGCGGGCAGGTGAGTGAAGCCGTCGGTCTTGAAACGCTGTACCCGGCCGCCCTCATGGTCGACACAGATCAGCAAGTCAGCGCGCAACTGTTTGATGCTGCGGCACAGTGCGCGCAACTGCGCCCGGTCCTGCCAGTTGCGCGCAAACAGGACCAGGCCGCCCACCAGTGGGTGCTGCAGGCGCTGCCGGTCGAGCTTGCTCAAGCTGGTGCCCTCAATGTCAATGATCAGGGGGGCATGTTGGGTCATGGAGCTGTCCTACTTTATTTGATTATTTTTTATAGCGATAGCACTATATTTGGCGGGGCTTAGAGGCTAATTCGACCATTTTTTCTACCACCACGAAGCTTGCGGCATAGTCGGTCTCGTCGGTCACGGTCACATGCGCCTGCAGGCCCTGGCCCTCAAACCAGACTTTGAGGCCACCATGCAGAACGATCACCGGCTGGCCGCTGGGCAGCTTGCCGATCTCGCACAGGCGCCAAGTCATGGGCAGGCGCATGCCCAGTCCAATGGCCTTGCTGAAGGCCTCTTTGGCGCTAAAGCGGGTGGCAAGGAAACGTACACCTCGTTCAGGCCAGCGGGCACTGCGGCTTTTCCAGGTGGCCAACTCGGCATCGCTGAGGATTTTTTGAGCGAAACGCTCACCGTGGCGCGCCAAGCTGGCGCGGATGCGGCGCACATCGCAGATGTCGGTGCCGATGCCGTAAATCATCTGCCTTGCGACTCCGCCGGCTCAGGCCGTGGTGTGGGCGTCGGAGATGCACCGCAGGTAATTCTGGACAGCGGCGCGGTAGCCCAGTTCCAGCGCATCGGCGATCAAGGCGTGGCCGATCGACACCTCTTGCACCCCCGGCACCTCGCGCAAAAAAGCGGTGAGGTTGTCGCAGTTGAGGTCGTGCCCAGCGTTAATGCCCAGCCCGGCAGCCCGTGCCGCGCGCGCGGCGTCAGCAAAGCGCTGCAGCTGCGTGGCCTGCGCCGGCGTGCCCCAGGCGGCGGCATAGGGCTCGGTGTAGAGCTCGACCCGGTCGGCACCAACCGCACGGGCGGCGGCCATGGCCGAGGCATCGGCGTCCATGAACAGGCTGACCCGCACGCCCAATGCATGGGCCTGTGCAATCAGAGGGCGCAAGCGCTGGGCATCAGACGGGAAATTCCAGCCGTGGTCGCTGGTGAACTGGCCCTGTGCATCTGGCACAAAGGTCACCTGGTGCACCGGTAGCCTGCGGGCGCAGACATCGGCCACCACCTCCATCAGGTTGTGAAAGGGGTTGCCCTCGATGTTGTACTCGCGCCCAGGCCATTGCTGCAGCAGGGCCGCCAACTCCGGCACATCAGTGGCGCGAATGTGGCGCTCATCGGGCCTCGGGTGCACCGTGATGCCATGGGCGCCGGCCTGCAAGCACAGGGTGGCGGCGCGGGTCACGCTGGGAATGCCGAGGTGGCGGGTGTTGCGCAGGGTAGCAACCTTGTTGACGTTGACAGACAGGGCAGTGGTGTTCATAGGGATTGCAGATCAATCATCATTTGCCGGGTGCGCAGGGTACCCACCCCGCAATGGTAATTCAGCAGGGCGCGCAGCTGTGGCTTGAGCTCGGCCATCACCGCCGCACAGGCGCCCAGCGTGGTGGTGAATGGCGCGCTGCCGGCCAGCGCAGCTTGCAAACCGGCCCACTGCGCCCCGCTCAGGCTGGCCGGGTCTGACGCAGCAGTTTGTCGCAAACCGCCTTCGGGCACCAGGCTGTAGCGGGCATCGGGCTCCAGTGCACCCAGGGTCAAGGTCTGGGCGTCTAGCAGCGGCAGCAGACCGATTTCACGCAGCAGCAGCAGCTCGAAGGTCCGTAGCGCCGACTGCAGCAACTCGCCATGGCCGCTGGCCATGACTTCGGTGACAAGGGCGTAAATATCAAACAGGGCCGGATGCGGGTCATCACGCGCCAGAAGTTTGAGAAGCAGCTCGTTGAGGTAGTAGCCAGACAGCAGCGCGCCTCCTGTGGGCATCACATGCCCACCCACCCATTCGGCGCCCTTGAGTGTGCGGATTTCAGCATCGCCGCCAAAGCTCAAGCGCAGGGGTTGCAGGGGCAGCAGCACAGGCCGAAAACCAGAACTCGGCCGCTTAGCACCCTTGGCCACCAAGGCCATCCGACCATGGTGCCGAGTGAAAACCTCCAAAATCAAGCTCGACTCGCTCCAGTCATAGCGGTGCAAAACATAAGCCGGCTCCTCGGAAACACGCTGCGCAGCCATATCCAGCCATCAATCAGAAAAGCGGTGCATCAACACAGCACGCGCAGTGGCAAGCGTGGGGGCAACACCCCCGCCGCCGGGCCGCCCCAAGGTGGATTAGCCCCCCCGGGGGGCAGCGAAGGACACGCAGTGCCGAGCGTGGGGGCAACGCAATCCACCGCCGGGCCGCCCCAAGGTGGATTAGCCCCCCCGGGGGGCAGCGCAGCACGCGCAGCGGCAAGCGTGGGGGCAATACACCCCCCCCGCCGCTACTCGTAGCCAAAGCTACGCACCCGCGCTTCGTCGTCGGCCCAGCCAGAGCGCACCTTGACCCACAGTTCGATGAACACCTTGGCATCCAGCA
>CAMATS010000276.1 GCA_945861195.1 Rhodoferax sp. OV413 | reverse complement strand
GTGGCACAACCGCAGTAGCCCATGCTAGCGCGCACGCCGCCGGCCATTTGGTAGACGATGGCCACCATCGAGCCCTTGTAAGGTACCCGGCCCTCAATGCCCTCGGGCACCAGTTTGTCAGCGTTCGGGTTGCCGGTGCTCGATTCCTGAAAGTAGCGGTCTGCACTGCCCTGCTGCATGGCGCCAATGCTGCCCATGCCACGGTAGCTTTTGTAGCTGCGGCCCTGGAACAAAATGACTTCGCCGGGCGCCTCTTCAGTGCCGGCGAACATGCCGCCCATCATCACGCTGCTGGCGCCAGCAGCAATGGCTTTGGCAATGTCGCCGCTGTAGCGGATGCCACCGTCAGCAATCAGGGGCACGCCGGTACCCCGCAGGGCGTTTGCCACGCTGTCGATCGCCATAATTTGTGGAACACCCACGCCGGCCACGATACGGGTGGTGCAGATAGAGCCCGGGCCAATGCCAACCTTGACCGCATCGGCACCGGCCTCTACCAAGGCCAGCGCGGCGGCGCCGGTGGCAATATTGCCACCCACCACGTCAACCTGCGGGTAGTTTTGTTTGACCCAGCGCACCCGGTCGATCACGCCCTTGCTGTGGCCGTGCGCGGTGTCCACCACGATGGCGTCGACACCGGCGCGCACCAGGGCCTCTACCCGCTCTTCCGTGCCCTCGCCCACCCCAACCGCCGCACCCACGCGCAACTTGCCTTGCGCGTCACGCGCCGCGTTGGGGAAGCTGGTTTGTTTGGTGATGTCTTTGACAGTGATCAGGCCTTTGAGCTCAAAGGCGTCGTTGACCACCAGCAGGCGCTCGATCTTGTACTGGTTGAGCAGCACCTTGGCCTGCGCCAGTGTGGTGCCGTCTGGCACCGTGACGAGCTTGTCGCGGCGGGTCATGATTTCGCTGACGCGAAGCTCATAACGGGTCTCAAACCGCAGATCTCGTCCGGTCACAAGGCCAACCACCTGTGCGCCTTCGCAGACCGGAAAACCAGAGACGCCGAGTTGCTCGGACAGGGCCACCACCTGGCGCACCGTGTGCTGTGGGGTGATCACGACCGGGTCACGCAACACACCAGACTCGTAGCGTTTGACCCGGGCCACCTGCGCGGCCTGATCCTTTGCGCTGAGATTTTTGTGCACGATGCCCAGGCCGCCTTCTTGGGCAATGGCAATTGCCAAGCGGGCTTCGGTAACCGTGTCCATGGCGGCTGACACCAGGGGCAGGTTGAGCGCAATATTGCGGGAAAAACGGGTAGTGAGCGAGGCGTCCTTGGGTAGGACTTGGGAGTAAGCTGGCACCAGCAACACGTCGTCGAAGGTGAGCGCTTTGCCGATGAGGCGCATGTACAGGCTCCAAAGCCGCAAATTGTACCCCTCGGGTCGGGGCCCTGCGAGCCTTCAGGGGCTGAGCTGGAGCTTAAGCCACTGCCCGTAAGCCGGCGCCTTTTTGGGCCAGTTTTCGGCCCGGTTCACCAGGCGTATGCCCTGGTTCAGCAGGGTGGCGGCACGGATCACGCCGGCATGGGTGATCCAGGCCACATCTTGGTTTTGACGACGGCTGGCATCAAAGACCAGCGCCACACGCTGCATAACCTCGGTCACGCTCTCGCGCCCACCAAAGCGGTGCGAGCCAAAGTCCGTGACCCAGGCATCAACAGCGCTTTTCGGAATGGCGCTCCAGGACTGCCCCTCCCAGCAACCAAAATCCATTTCTGCCAAATGGGCACTGGTCTGGTAACTCAAGTCTGGGCGCAGCTGCACCAGGGCCTGGGCCAGTTGCTCACATCTTTTGCGTGGTGATGACAGCAGCGCCAAGCCCGCAGGGAGTTCAGCGGCCAGGGCTTGTGCAGCCGCCAGCGTGGCCGGCGCCTGGGAAGCCACATCGCTGGCGCCATAGCAAACGCCGCGCGGCAGCAGCACCTGGGCATGGCGCACCAGCCAAAGCATCATGGTTGAGGACACCGCATGCGGGGTAGGTGCTGTACCGGGTTCAAAGCGCCAGGGCCAGGCCAAGGTAGAAAGCCAGCTCACACATCTGCTGTGTGGCGCCCAGACAATCCCCGGTAAAGCCCTGCAGCCGCCGCCAAAACCAGCGCGCCATCACCACAAAGGCCAGGCCCGAGGCCATCAGCCCGCCCAAAATCGACAGGCTCAGGGCCAGGCCGTCCTCGTCTAAGGCCGAAAAATCATTGGCTCCGGCGCCAAACACTGCCAGCGCCAGTGCCAGCCAGCACCACAGCAAGCCGGTGCAAAGCCCGCCCAGGCTGAGGGTCTCGGCCAAGGGCTTTGATTTAGAGCCAGCCAGATCGCCCACATGGGTCATGAAACGTATGAGCAGCAAAGGCCAGGTGCGCGACACCACATGGCCTAAAAAAAGCGCCAGGCACATCAACTCCGAACTGATAGAGCCAAGCAAGGCCAGCAAGGCTACTTTGGCGAGCAGGGCCAGCGCCACGGCAATGGCACCAAAAGCGCCAACCCGGGAATCCTTCATGATCAACAGAGCGCGTTCACGCCCCAGCGCGCCGCCCAGGCCGTCCGCCACATCTGCCAGGCCGTCTTCATGGAACGCGCCAGTCAGCAACACGCCCGCTGCCGTGCCCAAAACAGCCACCACCAAAGGTGCCAGCGGGGTTTCTGGCAGCAGCAGTAGCAGCAGCCAACTCAGGCCTGCCAGCAGGCCGCCCACCAGCCAGCCCACGCCAGGAAAATGCCCGGCACTGGCGCGCAGCATGTCTGGGCTGAAACCCACCCACTCAGCCAGTGGCCCGGTCACCGGTATGCGAGTGAAGAACTGCAGCGCCAGCAGGTAATGCCGCAGGAAACGGCTCAAGGGGTTCATGCTGCAGCGGCAGTCGTGACCGACTTTTCTGCCACGCCAGCCGACTCAAAACTAGCCATCTCGCGCAGAACGGCATTGGCCGAAACCAGCAGCGGCCAGGCCAGCGCTGCGCCCGAGCCCTCGCCCAGACGCAGACCCAGGTCGAGCAGCGCCTGTACCCCCAGGTGCTGCAACATGAACTCATGCCCCCGCTCGCCCGAGCGGTGGGCAAAAACGCAGCGCTGCAGCACCAGCGGTTGCAAGGCATGCGCCACCATCACCGCCGCACTGGCAATAAAACCATCTACCAGCACCACCCGCCGCTCGTGCGCGGCCTGCAACACTGCACCAACCATGGTGGCGATCTCAAAGCCCCCCAAGGCGGCCAGGGCCTGCAGAGGCAATAACGCGCGCTCGTGGCGTGCCAGCACATCACGCAGCACAGCGGTTTTGCGTTGCACTGCAGCCGCGTCCAAGCCGGTACCCGCACCGGTGCACATGGCGATGTCCAGGCCAGCCAGGCGCGCCAAAAGTAGGGATGCAGCTGAGGTGTTTCCAATGCCCATTTCACCCAACAGCAGGGCGTTACCCGGCAGGCCCTGCACCACCGCCACCCCATGGGCCAGTGCCTGGGCGCACTGGGCCTCTGTCATGGCTGGATGCAGCGACGAGTCTGCGGTACCCTGCCCGGCTCCCTCGGCCTTGCGCACCAGCAGGCCGGGTCGTTGAGAGCCGGCGGGCAGGCCAGCCAAAAAGTCGTGCTTGACACCGCAGTCGACCACCGTCAAGGCAATGCCGTTGTGACGAGCCAGCACGCTGACCGCAGCACCACCGGCTAAAAAGTTCTCGACCATTTGCCAGCTCACATCGCTGGGATAGGCCGACACACCTTGGGCTGTCAAGCCATGGTCACCCGCAAAAACCACCATCTGTGGTGAGGCCAGTTGCAACGATGCGCCACCCAAAATCTGGCCAATTTGCAGGGCCAGCAGCTCCAGGCGCCCGAGCGAGCCCTGGGGCTTGGTTTTTTGGTCCAACTTGTGTTGCAAAGCCTGGGTCAGCCCGGGGTCGGCGATATCAGCCAGCAAGGGCAGAAGGGACGGGTTTGCAATCATGGGTTAAAGGCTTTCAGTTGCACTTGCGCTTGGACAGCTCGGTTGAATCAAACCAGCCAGAAAATCAGGCTCGAAGTATCTACCAATGTAGTCGGCCAGGCCATCAAACACCGCATCAAGCGT
>CAMATS010000275.1 GCA_945861195.1 Rhodoferax sp. OV413 | reverse complement strand
CAAGGCCACGCGGGCCCGGCTCGGTTTGTAAGGTCTGAGCTACCTGCTCCGGCAATGAGCGGCTCTGCGGAGCCGCTTTTTTAATGATTGGAGACTGATCCCATGCACCACCTGATACTTGGCGCCGGCCCGGCTGGCGTGATTGCTGCTGAAACCATCCGCAAACACGCCCCGCATGACGACATCACCGTGGTTGGCGATGAAGCCGAGCCGCCCTATTCGCGCATGGCCATTCCCTACCTGCTGATGGGCAATGTGGACGAGTCAGGCACCTACTTGCGCAGAGACCCGCTTCATTTGACCAATCTGCGGATCAAGCAGGTCAGCGCCAGCGCTCGCCGGGTGGACACGGTGGCCAAGCGGGTCATGCTTGACAGCGGACAGGCGGTGGATTTCGACACGCTGCTGATCGCCACCGGCTCGCGCCCGATGCGACCGCCCATTGCGGGCATCGACTCGCCTGGCGTGCACGCCTGTTGGACCCTGGCAGACGCGCGCGCCATCCTGGACCTGGCCAAGCCGGGCGCCCGGGTGCTGCAACTCGGCGCCGGTTTCATGGGCTGCATCATCATGGAGGCGCTGGCAGCGCGCGGTGTGGTGTTAAGCGTGGTGGAAATGGGTGACCGCATGGTGCCGCGCATGATGGGTCCCACGGCGGGCGGCATGATCCGCGACTGGTGTCAAACCAAGGGGGTGCAGGTGTTCACCGGCACCCGGGTCGAGGCGATCGAGGCCGGCCCACCGCTGACCGTGCGCCTGTCTAATGGCAACCAGTTAAATGCTGATCTGGTCATCAGCGCGGCGGGTGTCAAACCGGCCATCGAGTTTCTGGCTGATTCGGGTATCAGCTGCCTGCTCGGCGTGCTGACCGACGAGCACCTGCAAACCAATGTGCCGGGCGTTTTTGCAGCTGGCGACTGTGCCGAGGCCTTTGACAAGGTCAGCGGTAAGACCATCGTCAGCGCTATTCAGCCCAATGCGGCTGAGCAGGCCCGGGTGGCGGCTCTGAACATGGTGGCCCATGCCCGAGGGCAAGCCGCGGCCAGTGAGCTCAAGGGGGTGACGCAGATCAATGTGCTTGACACCCTGGGGCTGGTCTCCACCAGCTTCGGAGCCTGGCAGGGGCTTCCCGGTGGCCAGCAGGTGGAGCTCACCGATGTCACGGCCGGCCGCCACCTGAGCCTGCAGTTCAAAGACGATGTGCTGGTGGGCTGTAACTCGGTCGGTTGGACCGCGCATGTGGGCGTCATGCGTGGGCTGGTTGAAGGCCAGGTGAAGCTGGGCGTCTGGAAGGACGCGCTGCTCAAAGACCCAACCCAGCTGATGCCCGCCTACCTGGCCTGCGCCCAGGCACAAAGCGCCTGGGCGGGTGCACAGGATGCGCGCCGGCGCTGACACAACAGGCGCGCTGATGCACATCACCCTCAAGCTGTTCGCTTCTCTGACCGACTACCTGCCGCCCGAGGCTCGTTACACCAACATCGTGCAGCTGGAGGTGGCGCCTGAGGCCACCATCAGCCAGATCATCGAGCCCTTTGGTCTGCCGCCCAAGATGGTGCATCTGGTGCTGATCAACGGCAGCTACATCGAGCCCGACAAACGCCTGACGCAGACCTTGGTCGAGGGCGATGTGCTGGCGATCTGGCCGCCGATCGCCGGGGGCTGATCGCCTGAGTGGCGCTGCTCGCCATGCAGTCTTTTTACGCCGAGCGCTTTGAGCGGGACATGGCTTGCACCGAGGCCGAGTGGCTGGGCTGGCTGCCGGCTGCGATGGGTGAGCATTTCTGGAAGCTACAAACCCACTCGGCTGGCGTGCGCATCGGCGAGGGCGCGCTGGGGCTGACCTGGCAGGTGGCTGAACCCCGCGTGATTGCTTTGGTGCGCATGCCTCGTCTGCTGGTGAGCTTTCGCTTCGCCGGCCTGGACGAAGCCCAGCGGTATGCTTTCATGAAGCGCTTTGACCTCTACATGCATCGCGGCGGCGGCTGAGCCCGGGTCTCGCCACTGGGCCAGGTATCTTTGGGGGCTCAAGGCATGAAAAAAGTGGCGGTCTTGATGCCGGCCAGGGTCAGCAGCAGGGAGCCCAGCAGGTGTAGTGCAGCGGTGGCGAGCGCCAGGCCGTAGCGTTGCTGCATCAGCATGGTCACCACTTCGGCGGAAAAGCTCGAAAACGTGGTGAGTGCGCCAAGAAAGCCGGTCACCAGGGCCAACCGCCAGACCGGGTCGAGTTGGGGCAGTGCAGCAAATACGGCCACGCAAATGCCCACCAGATAGCCGCCGACCAGGTTGGCGGCCAGCGTGCCCATGGGCAGCAGGGCGACCGGATTGAGCCACAGGCCCAGGCCCCAGCGGGCCAGTGCACCCAGGCTAGCGCCAACGCAGATGGCCGCGACCGCCAGCATGTGCTAGCGGCTCATCTGTTGCGGCAGCCAGGTCACAATGCCCGGAAACACATAAATCAGCGCCACTGCCACGCACATCAGCCCAAACATGGGCAGTGTTACCCGGGCAATCCAGGTGAGTTGGCGCCCGGTCATGCCTTGCAGCACAAACAGGTTGAAGCCTACCGGCGGTGTGATCTGTGCCATTTCCACCACCAGCACGATGAAAATACCAAACCAGATGGCATCAATGCCTGCAGCCTGAACCGTGGGCATCAGCACGCCCATGGTGAGCACCACCATCGAGATGCCGTCCAGAAAACAGCCCAGCACAATGAAGAAAAGCGTGAGGGCAAAGATCAGCTGGGCTTTGTTGAGCCCGAGCGAACCGATCCACTCGGCCAAGTGGCGCGGCAGGCCGATATAGCCCATGGCCAGTGTCAGGAAGGCAGCACCGGCCAATATCAGCGCAATCATGCAGTAGAGGCGGGTGGCGCCCATGAGCGCATCGCGGAAGCTGGCCCAGTTCAAAGAGCCCTGCAGCGCCGAGATGACGAGCGAGCCGACCACGCCCACAGCTGCGGCCTCGGTGGCGGTGGCAATGCCGGCGTAGATTGAGCCCAACACCGCGATGATCAGTGACACCACCGGAATCAGGCTGCGTGAGGCTGCCAGCTTCTGCCACAGCGTGAACTGGCCGTCAGCGGCCGGCACCTGATCGGGGTAGCGCAGCGCCCACAGCATGATGTAGCCTGAAAACAGGCCAGCCAGCATCAAGCCGGGCAGCACGCCAGCGATGAACAGCTTGGAGATCGAGACCTCGGCCGCCACCCCGTAGACGATCATGATGATGGACGGGGGAATCAGCAGGCCCAGTGTGCTGGCGCCAGCCAGGGTGCCGATCACCATGTGCTCGGGGTAGCCGCGCCGCGTGAGCTCGGGCAGAGTCATCTTGCCAATGGTGGCGCAGGTGGCTGCGCTCGAGCCCGAGACAGCGGCAAATATGGTGCAGCCGATCACATTGGTGTGCAACAAGCGCCCGGGCAGGCCTTGCACCCAGGGCGCCAGGCCTTTGAACATGTCATCCGAGAGCCGGGTGCGAAACAAAATCTCGCCCATCCAGATGAACAGGGGCAGGGCGGTCAGGGTCCAGCTCGACGAGGAGCCCCACACCGTCACAGCCATGGCGTCGCCGGCCGGCCGAGATGAAAAAATAGACACCGCCAGCCAGGCCACACCGGTCAGGGTCAGCCCGACCCAGACGCCGCTGCCCAGGATCAGCAGCAGGGCGACCAGCAGCGAGACCGTGATGAGCAGATCATTCATGGCACCAGCCTATTCATTGCGCAGCGCGTCCTCGCTGGCCCGTTGGGCTCGCCGGCCCCGCGCCTCAAGCAGCAGTTCATCGAGAAAGGCAATAGCCAAGATGACCGAGCCCGCAGCCATGGCCAACTGCGGTATCCACAGGGGTGTGGCGTCGCTACCGGTGGACACGTCATTGAAACTGTGCGACTGCCAGGCCAGGCGGCAGCAGTAAAAGGCGAACAGGCCGCCCAGCACCGTGGCAAATGACAAGGCCCAGAGTTCCATGGCCTTTTTGCTGCGCCCTTTCAAGGCACCCAGCAGCAGGGTGACCCGGATGTGCTCGCCGCGCTTGAGGGTGTGGGCCAGGGCCAGAAAACCACTCGC
>CAMATS010000274.1 GCA_945861195.1 Rhodoferax sp. OV413 | reverse complement strand
ATTTTGCGCAGCAGGGCCAGCAGGGGCGGCGTGAGCCAAATCAGAATCGTGAGGCTGGCCAGCACGGCAGCAATCGGACGCGCGAAAAAAGCGCCCAAATTACCGTCTGACTTGATCATCGAGGTGATGAAATTCTCTTCCAGCATGCTGCCCAGCACCACACCCAGGATGGCTGGGGCGATGGGAAAATCATTGTCTTCGAAGACATAGGCTAGCAGCCCGGCGACCAACATCACGCCAACTGAAAACAAGTCATTGTTGATGGCGAAGGTGCCCACCACGCAGAACATCAAAATAACTGGCATCAAGATATTACGTGGCACTTTGAGGATGCGCCGAGCCACCTTGATGCACAGGATTCCCAGCGGGATCATGATGATGTTGGCGATGATGAAGATGAGAAAAACCGCGTAGATATTTTGCGGGTTGTTGGTGAACAAGGAGGGCCCGGGGTTCATGTTCTTCATGTACAGAACGCCAATCACAATGGCCGTGATGGAGTCGCCCGGGATGCCAAACACCAAGGCAGGAATCCAGGCCCCGGCCAAGGCGCTGTTGTTGGCTGCGCCAGATTCAACAATGCCCTCGACATGGCCTGTGCCAAATTTTTCGGGCTCTTTTGAAAACTTTTTGCTCACGCCATAGGACATCCAGGCAGCAATATCTGCCCCGGCACCTGGCAGCGCGCCCACTGCGGTGCCCAAGGCACTGCCGCGCAAAATTTGTACCGGGTACTTTCGGGCCAGCGCCCATTGCCCTTTGAGGACATTGCCCACCTGCTCGACCACCATCTCGGCTGGTGGGCTGGTGTCAACCACATAACGGATGATCTCGGAGATGGCGAACATGCCGATCATCATTGGAATCAAGCCAATGCCGCCCATCATCTCCACATTGCCAAACGTAAAGCGGGGAAACCCAGCCGGGTTGCCCAGCCCGACGCAGGCCACCAGCAGGCCTAAAAACAGCATGATGAGCCCCTTGAGCGGCCTGTCAGAGGTGATAAACACCGCGCAGGTCAGGCCCAAAAGCACCAGCCAAAAATATTCAAACGAACTAAAACGCGTGGCAAAGTCGGCCAGCGCAGGGGCCGCGAGAATCAGCACCATGGTGCCAAACAGACCGCCCACCGCCGAAAACACCAGGCCCGCGCCAAGTGCCTGCTCGGCCAGGCCTTTGCGCGTCATGGCAAAGGCTTCGTCGGTGTAAGCGGCGGATGCCGGCGTGCCGGGGATGCGCAACAGGCAGCCCGGTATGTCGCCCGAAAAAATAGCCATGGCAGTGGCTGTGACAATCGCCGCCACCGCTGGTATGGGCGCCATGAAAAAGGTTACCGGCACCAGCAGGGCGGTGGCCATGGTGGCGGTAAGGCCCGGTACTGCGCCAACGAACAGGCCGTACAGGGATGCCAGCACGATTACCAGCATGGTGTAGGGCTCGAACACCATCGAGAAGGCCTGTCCAACAGCGGTCCACATGTCTGGCGATTCTTTGACGGGTGTTTTGGCCGGCTACCAGGTGTGGTTCACCAGGATGCCCCAAGGCAGAGGCACCCGCAGCAGTTTATAGAACACAAAATGAATCAGCAGGCTGACCACGATGGCGGTGAGCAGAGCCCGGCCCAGCGGGACCTTGAGCACATAGAACAGCGCGCTCAAAACAATCACCGAACAGGGTAAAAAACCCAAGGCTTGTGAGGCCGCAATATAGAAGACAACCGAGGCGACCAGCAGGCCAAAAGCCACCAGATGCCGTGGCGACTGCACCCAATCGCGCATCGTCAGCCAGGGCGCGCTGTGGCGGGAGCGCCAGCCGCGTAGCAGCAAAATCGCGCCGCCCAGGCACAAGCCGGTAGCAATCAGGCCCGGGAACAGGGCTGGGCCCACCTGCTGCCCGGGTATTTTCGGAAAGCTTTGCACCACAAATAGCACGCTGCCCCCAAGCACCAGCAGCAGCAAACCAAACACCGCGTCATTGAGTTTCATGGATGCTGCGCGCGTGCTTTGCAGACCTGGCAGCTTTATTTGACCAGGCCAACGGCTTTCATGGTGGTTCCAAACTCGGCGTCAGACTTGGCCATGAACTTCACAAAGTCGTCCGGCGCGGCATAAATCACGCCATAGCCCTGCTTGCCCATAAAGTCCGTGAAATCTTTGCTCGCCACAATTTTTTTGATGGCTGCGCTGAGTTTGTCGCGGGCATCTGCTGGTATGCCCTTGGGCGCCACAATGCCGCGCCAGGCGGCCATGGTCCAGTCGCTGCCGGTGGCCGACTTCACCGTGGGCACATTGGGGTAGAGGGCCGAGGGCCGGGCGTCCATGATGGCCAGGCTGCGTACCTTGCCCGCGTCGATCAGGGAGCGAGCCTCAGGCAAGGAGACCGGTGCGACGTCGGCGCCGCCGGCAATCATGTCTTGCAAGCCCGGCGCAGCGCCATTGCTGGGCACCCAGGGCAGTGCCGCCGGGTCAATTTTTTGGTCTTTCAGCAGCCCGGCGATGGCCAGGTGCCAGATGCCCCCCTGCCCAGTGCCCGTGGCCTTGAGCTTGCCGGGGTTGGCCTTGATGGCTGCCAGCAAGTCATTGATTGTTTTGTAAGGCGAATCAGCGCGGACCTGAACGCCTGCCGGGTCGGCGTTGACCAAGCCAATCGGTGTGTATGAGGTGCCGGTGAGCTCAGTCAGCCCCTGCCAGTGCATCATGCCGATCTCGACGGTGGCAACGCCAATCGTGTAGCCATCGGGCGCAGCGGTGGCAATCGCCGAGTGGCCCACGACGCCACTGCCGCCGGTACGGTTGACAACATTCACCGGTTGGCCGAGGTCTTTCTCAAGCAGGCTGCCAATGATGCGGGCAGTGGCATCGGTTCCGCCGCCAGCACCCCAGGGCACGATCAGGGTGATGGGCCGGTTGGGATAATTTTGGGCCACCACTGGCAATGCGGCAGACAGGCTGAGCATGGCGGCCGCACCGGCGGCGAGCCAATGGCGGCGCAAGAGGCTGTTGGGGCCAAGGTTGGCAAGGGCGGTTTGACGGATTTTTGCGTCTGTTGTTGTCATGGTTGTCTCCGGTTAAAAGGATAAGGACTATTCGCCTTCGGCCGGAAAGCCAAGGCGTCGGCCTGTTACGCAACGGACCTGATGCAAGTGAGCATGCGTTGTCGCATGAAATCCGCGCTTTGCAAATGAGTACAAACCCTGCTCGGGCGGTGCCAGCGGCTCAAAACCCGGCTTCGCGCACGCCGGTGACAAAATACTCGGTCTCTCCCCAGCAGGAGCTTGGCAAACCTTTGTGCTGCTCGTAATCGAGCGCCACCCGCTTGCCCATCAGGGCATTGAGCTGGCCCACGACCTCGGCTTCGCGAACCGTGAAGAGAAACTTCTCAGGGCTCGTGCCGGGAATCGCCACCAAAGACAGCTCGCCCTCCCAGGTCTTGCACACCCAGCCCTTGGATGAGAGTTTTTGCAAGAAGCCGGCGCGCTCTCCCTTGGAATAGCTCCAGTTCAAAGCCAGTGCCACGTAAGCCACAAATAGCAGGGCTGCAAGCAAACAAGCCCCCGAAAAAAACAAAAAAAGCTTGGTTTTGCTGATACCCATTGCGCGAGCGCCCCCTTATTTCAAATTGGTCCGATGGTAAACCAGGGGTGTTGCAGAAGCCGTTTTTTCATCGTGGCGTCACGCGAGCTGCCTAGTATTAGGGACAGATTCTGGAGGTGCCGCCCATGAACCCTGAAGACGCTTTGCCAAAACTGCTTGTCCGCACGGTCTGGATATCGGATATCCATCTTGGCACGCCGGGTTGCCAGGCCCACGCGCTGCTGGATTTTCTGCGCGACACCCACTGCGAAACCCTGTACCTGGTGGGCGACATCATTGACGGCTGGCAACTGCGGCGCAGCTGGTACTGGCCGCAGGAGCACAACGATGTGGTTCAAAAAATTCTGCGCAAGGCGCGCAAGGGCACCCGGGTGGTGTTTGTGCCGGGCAACCACGACGAGTTCGCCCGCAAATACCTGCAGCACAATTTCGGCGGCGTTGATGTGGTGGAGGACTGCGTCCACACCCTGGCCGACGGCCG
>CAMATS010000273.1 GCA_945861195.1 Rhodoferax sp. OV413 | reverse complement strand
GGCGCCCCGTGACGCCCTCCCAAAGATAATACATCAGGTGCCCACCGTCGAGCATGGGCAGTGGCAGAAGGTTGAGCACGCCCAAGCTGACGCTGATCAACGCCAAAAACAGAATGTATTGGGTCAGCCCCAAGCTAGCCGACTTGCCGGCGTAATCGGCGACCGTCAGGGGCCCGCTCAGGTTCTTTAGGGAGGCTTGTCCGATCAGCATTTGGCCAATCGTTCTGAGGGTCAACCATGAGACCTCCCAAGTTTTCTGAAAACCGCGGGTCAACCCTTCGATCGGGCCGTAGCTGACCAGTACCAGCTCTGGGCTGCTGCCGACCATGGCGCCAATTCGTCCGACCAGCAGGTCTCCATCCTGCCGCGGGTCGGGCGTAACTCGCAGCTTGATAGCCTGCCCGTCGCGCAGCAGCACCCAGTCGGCTGCCACAGGTTTGCCATTTTCAACCGCAGCACGGATCAGACGGCGCAGCTGCTGGCCATCGACAACCGGCTGCGCGCCGACTTGGGTGACCAGGTCGCCCTCCCGCAAACCCGCTCTATCGGCAGCATCCCCGGGGCTTACTGCACCAATCAAGGGTTTGGTGAATGGCCCACTCAGGCCGATGTCACGCATCAAGGCAGCATCAAGGTCGCGTGCGCTGAGTTGCTGAAAGTTAAGTGAAAACTCGCGTGCGCTGCCCTGGGCCGGCGCCTGCACCAGCAGGCGCAGCTCACTCGCCTCAAGCGCGCCACGCGAAAGCAGCCAACGAATCTCCTCGAACGAGCTGATGTTTTGCGGTGCTGCGCCATCCATCGCCACAGAAATCACCCGCTCAGCGCCAAGCAGGCCAGCCCGGGCCATGACAGAGCCGGGCACCGGACTTGCCAAAACAGCCGCCGGCACGGTGCTACCGCCCCAGTTCACACAGGCGTACAAGAGGATGGCGAGCAGAAGATTAGCAGCCGGCCCGGCGCCGACAATGGCAACCCGCATCAACAAGGGCTTGGTGTCAAACGCCATGTGCTGCTCACTTTGGTCAACCGGTGCCTCCCGGCGGTCCAGCATCCTGACATAGCCGCCCAGGGGAAACAGCCCAATCACAAACTCGGTGGGAGAGCCCTTGGGCTGCCAGCGCCAGAGAGTCTTGCCAAAGCCGATAGAAAAACGGGTCACTTTGACACCACAGGCGCAGGCCATCCGGTAATGCCCATATTCATGCACTGCGATCAGCAGCGCCAGTGCAATGAGAAAAGCCGCAAGTGTCAGCATGCCAGCCAGCCGGTGCGCCTGCTCAAAGCCCGATCCCCCGCACCAAGTGCTGCGCCTTGCTGCGCGCCCGAGCGTCGAGTTCGAGCAGCTCTTCAAGGGATTGGGGGGGCGAGATGACAAGCGCGCTCAGGGCGCCAGCATTGACCGCGTGAATTTGATCAAAGCGAATTTGCCCCGCCAAAAAAGCTTCCACCGCCACCTCATTGGCCGCATTCAAAACCGCCGTTGACCCAGGCGGTGCTGCCAACACTGACCAGGCCAATGCCAAGCCCGGAAAGCGCAGACCATGGTCACCAGCATCGATGGCCTCGAAGCTCATGTCGGGCATGTTGCGAAAATCCAGCGGCTTCGCGCCAGAAACCATTCGGTCCGGCCAAGCCAGCCCATAGGCGATGGGGACCTTCATGTCGGGCGTCCCCAATTGGGCAACCACGGAATGGTCGGTGTACTGAACCATGGAATGGATCACGCTTTGGGGATGGATCACCACCTCAATTTGGTCGGCCCGCATGCCGAATAGAAAATGGGCCTCGATCACCTCCAAGGCCTTGTTCATCATGGTGGCGGAGTCCACCGATATTTTTCGCCCCATCACCCAATTCGGATGGGCACAGGCCTGCGCAGGCGTGACATCGCGAAGCGTGCTCGGGTCGCGCTGGCGAAAGGGGCCGCCCGAGGCTGTCAGAATAATTTTGCCAACCCGTTGCGACCAAACATGGGGATCATCCGGCAATGACTGAAACACCGCCGAGTGCTCGCTGTCAATTGGCAAAAGCTTGGCCCCGCCAAGTTTGACCGCCTGCAAAAAATAATCGCCGCCGACCACCAGCGCCTCTTTGTTGGCCAGCAGCAAGCGCTTGCCCGCCCGCGCCGCAGCCAGGCAAGAGGCCAAGCCGGCGGCGCCAACAATGGCAGCCATCACGGTATCCACCAGTTCATGTGAGGCCACCATGCTGATCGCCTCCGCACCCCAAAGCACCTGCGTGGCCAGGCCAAGCTCGCGGCACTTGCGGGCAAGCTCCTGTCCATGGTGCGCGCTGGCCATCACCGCGAATACCGGACGATATTGCACGCATTGCTGCAGCAAAATCTCGGTTCGGGTCGATGCGCTCAAGGCAAACACCTCAAAGCGCTCCGGGTGACGTGACATCACCTCCAGCGTATTGAGCCCGATCGACCCAGTCGATCCAAGAATGGCCACGCGCTTTTTCAGCTCAGTTGCCAGCGGCATCATCTGGCAACCCATGGCTGAGACAGCATCATGGCCAAGGGCAGCGTGGGCAGCAGGGCGTCAAGCCGGTCCAGCACGCCGCCGTGGCCAGGCAGCAAAGCGCTGCTGTCCTTCACACCGACGCTGCGTTTGACCAATGATTCCAGCAGGTCACCGACCACGCTCATAGCGGCCAGAAACACCACGCCCAGCAGCAAAATAGGCAGGCCGGCCCGAGCCAACTGGGTGTACCAACTGGGCAGACTCATGGCCCAGTGTTGATCGGCCCACAGCCAGGCCAGGGCCAGCAGCAAAACCCCAGCCAAGCCGCCCCAAACCCCCTCCCAGCTTTTACCGGGGCTGATGGCCGGAGCCAACTTGACCGAAGAGAAACGCCCGCCCCAAGCGCGCCCGGCAAAATAAGCGGCTATGTCGGCCACCCACACCAGGGCCAGCAAAGATAGGACGAAATTTGTCCCCTGAATGCGAGCCTGCGCCACGGCCAACCAGGCTGCCCACAGAGCCCAAAGTCCGACCAGCAGGCGCAGGCGCTGGTCAATCGCCGTCCAGCCGGCTGCCCCTCGACGCAGCACCCAGGCGCCGCCCAGGACCCAAACCGCGCCAGCCACCGACCATAGTCCGGGCAGTGCTTGGGTCAGCCACCCGAGCACCCAGCTGGCCAGACAGGCCAGGGTGCAGGCCAGCGCAGCCAGCAGCGCTGGCCTGTTTTTGTAGCCATTGAGGCGGGCCCACTCCCAGGCACCAGCACCAATCAACGCCAGCACCAGGGCGCAAAAGGGACCGGGGTCAGCCATAAACAGCGCGGGCAGCAGCAACACCAGCAAGAGCGCCGCAGTGATCACCCGTTGCTTGAGCATAAAAGCCTGGTTGTCAAGGAAATCGGGCGCTGGCAGCACCGCCTGTAGTTGGGCGTTTCAGCATCAAAGCTTGGCCAAATCATGCAGCGCATGCGCAGAGCCTCGGGCGGCTAGACCGCCATGATCTCTTGTTCTTTGGCTGCCACGAGTTGGTCGATGACCAAGATGTGTCGATCGGTGACCTTTTGAGTGTCGGTCTCTGAGCGTTTTTGCTCGTCCTCAGAGGCGAGTTTGTCTTTGACAGCCTTTTTGACTGCGTCATTCGCGTCACGACGCAGGTTGCGAATTGCGATTTTTGCATTTTCGCCCTCACCACGAACCACTTTGGTGAGTTCTTTGCGGCGCTCCTCGGACATCGCCGGCATGGGCACGCGGATCAAATCACCCATGGAGGAAGGATTCAAGCCCAGATCGCTATCGCGTATGGCTTTTTCAATCTTCGCCCCCAAGCCTTTTTCCCAGGGCTGCACGCTGACAGTACGGGCGTCTAGCAAAGACACATTGGCAACCTGACTGATCGGCACCAAGGCACCGTAGTAGTCAACCTGAACCGTGTCGAGCAGTGCCGGACTGGCCCGTCCGGTGCGGATTTTGGTCAGGCTACCCTTGAAGGCCGCAATGGTCTGGTCCATTTTGGCCTCGACATTTCGCTTCAGTTCTGCAATCGGCACTTTGGATCTCCTGGTTGCGGGTTGACCTTGTCAGATTGAGCCCGCATTTTGGCAGGTTCAGGCATGGACCAGCGTGCCCTCGTCCTCGCCCATCACAAC
>CAMATS010000272.1 GCA_945861195.1 Rhodoferax sp. OV413 | reverse complement strand
GCGCCGTCATTGACACCAACATCTGGGTCTCGGGATTGATTTGGCACGGGCCGCCGCGTGTATTTGTTCAACGGATTCTTTCGCGGTAACTGCACAGCATCGTGTCCGCAGAAATGGTGGCTGAGTTCCAGCGCGTGCTCAACTACCCGCGAATCTCCAGCGTCTTACTCAAGCGCGGACTTGTGGCGGTCGATCTTGCAATGCAAATCAGATTGGTCTCGGAGTTGGTTGTGTCGTCACCGTTGCAGACACCCGTATGCCGGCGACCCAGACGATGACGCCATCCTTGCATGTGCCCTGGCGGGCGCTGCGGACGTGATTGTCTCTGGGGACTCCGACTTGCTCGTTCTCGCCCAATACCAAGGCATCCAGATCCTCACCACTTCGCAGGTGCTCGCTCGACTCAGTTTCTAGTCTGAACATTTCACGCGAATAAGCCGGCTGCCCCGCCCTGGCTGCTGCCCACCGATCCGGCCCTGCGCAATGCTTGCCTGCGAACTCGCAAGATGTCGTTTGCGGTGCATGGTTTGAGCGTCACGTTCTACGTGATTGGTGGCTGGGTTGCCTTTGTTCAGCCCTGGTTGGGGGAGTGAGAGGCAGACCCTAACCCACTGCCAAGAAGATCGCTGCCGACTCAGCCGTCGTTGCCGTCACAGACCCGCCGCGCATCACGCCAGCACGCGGGCCGCCGCTGTTGGATGGGGCCGATGCGCAAGTCGGTGCGGCTTTGGAGCCAATGCCGCACTGGGACGAGAGGTGCCAAGCGACACAAGACTTTGTCCTCGGTCAGCGCATCAGCTGGTAAAGGGGCAAAACAGCAAGATGACCGTTGCTGCGAGGCAGGCCGGGATTGAAGTCAATCGCCATTGCCTCATGAATGGCCTAAAAGCTCCTGCCCGTGACTTGGCCTAATTGCCCGCGCCGACCTGACATTCCCGCCGCAGCAGCGCCAGCGCCTCGGCCAGGGTGTAGTCGTGGTCGCTGGTCAGTATGGGCAGGGCCTCTTCCAGAAAACTGGCCCACAGGGCTTGGTAGGCATGCTGGTGCTGCTGCGGCGCGTGTTCGGCAATAAAGCCGCTGGCCAGTGCCGGCTGCAACCCGGTCTTGCGGATTTTGCGCAGCATTGCGGCAGCGCTTTTTTCTGTCAGCAGGGTCTTGGGGCTGGCCACGGCCGCCACGCACAGAAATAGTGTCAAGAGCGCGCCCTCGTCCTCATGGCCGGCTGTGGCTTTGTGCCAGGCCGCGCTGACATTGCGGTCAAAGTGGTCAACCTCGCTCAAACTGTCTTCGATCCAGAAATACCGGCCAATGAAGGACGGTGTCTGGTCAAACAACTTGCGCACCGCCAGGCCCGGGTCGAGAATCTTAGGCAGGTCGGCCAGCACAGAGGCTCGCACCGCCGCCACCACCGGCACAAAGGCTTCGGGTAGGTTTTTGGGCAGGGCAATGGCCAGGGTTTTGGCAGAAGCCGTGGGCCTACCGACGCTGGTTTGGCCTGCGCTGTGTTTTTTCCGCAGGTCCACAATCAGGTTTTCAAAGCGGGCCCAGTCGGGCATCTCGGTGCGCTTGAGTGCCGCCAGCAGCAGCGCGGTGCGTATCACCGCCTCGGCGTCTTTGCCGGCATCCTGGAGGTCTTCTGCCTCAACGCCCAGCCGCTGGGCCAGCCAGGTGGCAGCATCAAGCACCAGGGCCACCGCACTGCGCTGCGCCAACTCAGCCTGGTAATCGGCCAGTGCTCGCAGCGACCATTTGGCCAGCTGGGGAATGTGCTCGTCGGTAAAGCCACCGCCCTCGTTCATGCCGAAGTGGCTGTTTTGCGGCATGACGATCAGCGCTTTAAGTAGGTCGGCACCACCTTTGGACCGCGAGAGCAGCGAGTGCTCGCACAGCGCCTGGGCCGCCAGCCGCAGATCGCCGCCGCTGCTGTGCTCTAAATGCAGGCTGACCAGGTTGACCAGGCGCGTGCGCGCTTGTTCAAGCTCGGGGCGCAAGAACTCGCTGCCAAAGTAGCGGGCAATCTGCACCATGCCTTTGGGCGCCTCTTGGCCCATGGCCTCGATTCTGTCGTTCGAGATGATGCTGTGTTGCACACCATAGGCCAGGGCTTTTTCAAAGAAAGGCCTGGCGTCAAACAGGGAGACGGTGGACATGGGTGCTAAGGCCTGACCAGTGGATCGGTCGGTGGTCGGGTCGGTCAGATGGCTGACTCTTCGTCAGACTCGCGCGCCGCCGGCGTGGCCGTTCCGCGATCGGTGTCTCGGGTATCAACCTTGTCGTCGTCAGCCTCCGCCTCATCTTCTTCGACCAGGCCGGCATCAAATGCCCGTGCCTTGGCGCGCAATACCAACAGCATTTCAATGAACAGGTCGGCGCACTGGTACCGCAAAATCCAGGCCAGCTCCATCCAGTCTTGGTCAGCCACCTCGTCTTGTTCGACACGGGGCTTGATGTAGGCCGAGGCCAACAAGGCGCTGTCGGTCAGTATTTCGCCATCGTCTTCAGCGGTATCAAAGGTGCCGCTACGGGCAAAGGCCTCGATCCGGCTGCGCTTCTCGGCAAAGTAGTCGGCCAGCGCCTCGGCGCCGCCCTCTAGGTTGCCGATCGCATGCATGAACTCGGCCGGGTCGGCGCCGTCCCGAAAAATGATCGAGTTGAGCATGCCGCGCAAATGGGTGTGCGTGAGGTCTTTGTAGTGTTTTTCGATGACCACCGCGCGGGCAAATTGCTCGGGTGTGACAAGCAGGTTGATCAAAGACTCCCGGGAGTTGTCGTATTCCCGGATCACCGCCAAAATATCTTTGGGCGGCAGTTGCGCCAGCACCACCATCAAGGCTTGATCGCCCTCGGCATCGGCCAGCTCCACCAGGGCAGACTCGGCGCCCACAATGTCACCCGAGGCAATCAGGCTTTGGGTTTTGGCGATCAGGGCGAGTTGGTTCATGGGCGCTTTCGGTTCAACAATCGGTGGTTTGGCGCTTGGGCTCAGTCTTTACGGTCAAAGCCCTGCTCAGCCAGCCAATCTGCACCCGCCTCGTCGAGGCTTTGCTCTTGCGGGTCTTGGTCATCGTCGGAGCCCTGGCCAGGCGGGTCGCGTTCGACCTCGTCTTGCGCTGAACTTGGGCTTGATCCGGATTTGCTGTAGAGGTATTCCAGCCCAGCTGCCAGGCTCATGAACCAAGCCCCCCTGGGCTCTTTCAAGACTTCTGTGGCCAGGGTCTGCGCCCAGGGCCGCAAAACCACCGCGTCCGCTAAGCCGCCCCAAGCCAGAAGTTCGTCAGAACCCTGGCTAACCACCTGCTCCATCAGCCCGGGGCGTTTGAACTCAAAGCCCTGATGAAACACCACCGCCACCATCTCTGGGCTGACCTCGATCATCTGGCGCAAAAAACCAATCTCCTGGCGCTTGTCTGTCAGGCGTTGGCGCAGCACGTCTTTGCCCTCGGAGTCCGAGCTCAAGTCATCCATCTCGGCTTGGTAAGCGCTGGCCAGGTTATGGAAAAAAGGCGAAATACTCACGGTGTTGTACCCATCAAAATCGATCTTGAAGTATGGTTTTAAAGTAGTTCTGCCAGATCTCTCTGGCGGTTTGTTGGGGATCATCAAGCAGGTTACGCCGGCGGTTGTCGTCGTAGGCTTGTCGCCTGAGCTCGTCAGAAAGTACCTCGTAGGCTTCTTGTACCGCTCGGAAACGGGCTGGCGCATCCGCAGCGCTGTTTCGGTCGGGGTGGTAAATCGCCGCCTGTTGGCGAAACGCTTTTCTGATGTCGGCCAGCGCGGCATCGCTGCCCAAACCCAGGGCGGCGTAGTGGTCTTTCATGGGCGGGCGGTGAGCCGCAGGGCCGTGAGCAAACAACAAACAAGCATGGTCTTGAGTATCGCATCTGGGGCCGGCGGGCTGGCCGCATGAAGTCACTGCGCCAGCGCCACCGCCTGGTCAACAAAGCGGTAAACCTCGCTGGGGATGATGCCATTGGGACCCTTGTCGGTCTTGTTGCGGAACTGGCCCAGACGCACCACCACCAGTTGCTTGGAGGGCACCACAATCACATACTGGCCCTGGTGCCCCTGCATCAGGTAGAAAGGATGTTGGTACTGCCAATCCAGCCAGAGCGAATGGCCGTAGTAGGGCTTGAGGCCGGGTTTGCGCATGCGCTCGACAAAGCCTGGGTCAAG
>CAMATS010000271.1 GCA_945861195.1 Rhodoferax sp. OV413 | reverse complement strand
CCGGTGACAAATGGCTTGCCGGCAACTTCACGCAGTCTGCGCAGGCCCTTGAAGTCGCTGGCCTGCACGCTGGCAGCGGCCTTGACTTCAATGCCTATCAACTCGCGTGACGCGGACTCCAGCACAAAGTCAACCTCCAGCTGGTCTTTATCGCGGTAATGCGACAGGAACCAGGGCTCTGGCGTGACGCTAAGCAGTTTGAGCAGTTCTGCATAAACCCAGGTCTCCAGCGTGGCGCGGAAGCGTGTTCTTGCCACATTGACGCGGTCTGTTGGCCAGCACGGCGGGCGTGTCGCTGAGAGACTCGCGCAACAGCGCATCAAGGTGGCGCGGATAGAAATCGGTATTCAAGATGCGTCCATTTGGGAATGTATCGTCGTCCAAATCGGATTGTTGACTCGTCTGATTTGAATATTAAAGCAAGAGCTGCGCAGGGCAAAAGGCTGCCGGCGCACAGCGTCTCTTTGGTAGGTTAACCCTTGATGCTGCTCCACCCGGAGCAGTAGCGCGGGTAAGGGAGTCAGGGGGTTTTGAGACGAAAAAAAACCCCTTGCTAGGGGTCTTTGGCGGAGCAGGCGGGATTCGAACCCGCGGAGGGTTTTACCCCTCGCACGCTTTCCAGGCGTGTGACTTAAACCGCTCATCCACCGCTCCGACCTTCTGATTTTAGCCGAGCGGTCGGGGGCGTGGAAGTGCTAAAGAGGAGCGGCAAGAAAAAAGCCACCGAAACGGTGGCTTTTTCGAGCGCCGTTGAATTAATTCAAAGCGATCTTGGACGTGCCCTTGTAGGTGTAGAGCGTCATGGATGGGTTCTTCAACTCGCCATTGGTCTCAAACATCACGTTGGTGGTGATGCCCTTGTAGTTGGTTTCACCGAGTTTGGCGGTGTAGACCTTGGGGTCGCTGCTACCAGCACGCTTCATGGCGTCCACCAGCACATGCACCGCGTCATACACATAGGGGCTGTAGACCTGGAACTGGCCGGGGTACTTGGCGTCGTAGCGCTTTTTCCAAGCATCGCCGCCAGGCATTTTCTCGAGCGAGGCGCCGCCTTCGGCGCAGATCACGTTGTCCAGCGTCTTAGCACCAGCGGCCTGTTTGATCAGGTCCATGGTGCAGATGCCATCACCGCCAAAGTACTTGACGTTGCTCAGGCCGAGTTGCTCCATCTGGCGCAGCATAGGGCCAGCCTGAGGATCCATACCGCCGAAGAACACGCCATCGGGGTTCTTGGCCTTGATGGCGGTCAGGATGGACATGAAGTCAACCGATTTGTCGGTGGTGAACTGGTCGTCCACGATGGCGATGCCCTTGGCAAGGGCGGTGCGCTTGAACACTTCAGCCACGCCCTGTCCGTAAGCGGTGCGGTCATCAATCACAGCGATGCGCTTGAGCTTGAGCGCATCAGCCGCATAAAACGCCAGGCCTGCGCCCAGTGCGTTGTCGTTGGCCAGCAGGCGCCAAGTGGTTTTGTAGCCAGGCTTGGTCAAGTTGGGGTTGGTGGCCGACGGGGTGATGTGGGGGATGCCGCAGTCGTTGTAAATCTTGGAGGCGGGAATGGTGGTACCCGAATTCAGGTGACCGGCCACGCCTGCAACTTTGGCGTCGCACAGTTTTTGTGCAACCGCTGCACCCTGCTTGGGGTCCGCTGCATCGTCTTCGGCAACGAGTTCGAACCGGGCTTTTCTGCCACCGATCATGACGCCAGCTGCATTGAGGTCTTCAATGGCCATACGGGCGCCGTTTTCATTGTCTTTGCCGTACGCGGCCTGCGGGCCAGAGATTGGCGCTACATGCCCAATCTTGACGACCATGTCTTGTGCCAGGGCGACGCCTGCTGCGGCCGTGATGGCGGCGGCAACGGTAACTTTCAGTTTGATGTACATGAACAACTCCTTGGTGAATAAAAATGTGATGGTTGGTTTCCCCACCGGCAGACGATACAGCAGTTTTGATGCCCCGCAACTAGGGGAAATACCGAACAAGCCGGATAAATAGACATAAATTTCCCAGCGCCCAGCCAGACATCAAGACGGCCCAGCACTTCGCCCGACCGGTTTCACGCCGGGGTTTGGCCCAGAGTTTTGGGCACCAGGTCGTGGCGCGTGATGGCATAGCCCAGCTCGGTGTAGTGGCGCCAGCGGGCACGGGCGGCCTGCCGCTGGGCTTCTTCGAGTCCGACCACCTCAATCACTCGCTCGAAGCCTTCAAAGCCGGCAGCCACTTCCTGCCCCAGGTTCACCAGCACTTGTTGGTGCGCCAGGCCTTGGACGCTGGTCGCCAACACCACGGGCGAGGCGGCCAGCACCTCGGCCGGGCTGTCTTGCAGGCAGTGCGGCACAAAATCAGGGGCGCTGAAGGCCCACAGCTGAGCATCGAGTTGGCTCAGGGCAGCGGCCGGCCCGACCACCGCCACTTTGGCCCCGGCCAGCACGGCTTTGCGCAGCAGGCGGCACAGGTAATCCAGCCGGTCTGCGGCATTGAAGTGGAAGGCAATCTCGGTCACTTGGCCGGAGTAGTGCTGAGCAGATACTCCAGCAACAGCGCCACCGGACGGCCGGTGGCGCCCTTGGCAGCGCCGCCCTTCCAGGCGGTGCCAGCGATGTCGAGGTGGGCCCAAGGAAACTTGTCGGCGAAACGCTGCAAAAATTTGGCTGCAGTGACAGAGCCGCCCGGCCGTCCTGCCACATTGGCCACGTCAGCAAAATTGGTTTTCAGGCCCTCGGCGTAGTCGTCATCCAGAGGCATGCGCCAGCACAGGTCTTGCGCTGCCTCGCCCGCCGCGAGCAGAGCGCCGGCGAGCTGGTCGTCTGGCGAAAACAGCCCGCTGCGCACTGCCCCAAGGGCGATCACGCAGGCGCCCGTCAGGGTGGCGATGTCGATCACCGCACGCGGCTTGAAGCGCTCGGCGTAGGTCAAGGCGTCGCACAGCACCAGACGGCCCTCGGCATCGGTGTTGAGGATCTCGATGGTTTGCCCACTCATGCTGGTGACCACATCGCCGGGCTTAACCGCGCGGCCGTTGATCAGGTTTTCACAGCTCGGGATCAAGCCCACCACGTTGATCGCAGGCTTAAGCTCTGCGAGCGCGCGGAACACGCCCAGCACGCTGGCCGCGCCTGACATGTCGAACTTCATTTCATCCATTTCAGGCGCGGGCTTGATCGAGATGCCGCCGCTGTCAAAGGTGATGCCCTTGCCAACCAGCACAGTGGGCGCTTTGCTTTTGGCCGCGCCGTCATAGCGCAACACAATAAAACGCAGCGGTTCATCGGAACCCTGGGCCACAGCCATGAAAGAGCCCATGCCCAAGCCAGCCACCTGGTTTGGACCCAGAACCTCGCAGCGAATGCCGCCCAGTTTTACCAGGGCCCGGGCAGCCCCGGCCAGCAGGCTGGGCGTGGCATGGTTGGCGGGTCGATTGGCCCATTCCTTGGCCAGTTCAATACCCGCCACGGTGGCCACGGCCCGGTCGAACACGCCCTGCAACTTACCCAGGGCAGGCAGGCCCACCACCAGCCGCTGCAGGTGACGGCCTTCGGGCTCGGATTTGGTGCTGGTGTACACATAGCTGGCATCGGCCACGGCCTGCACGATGGCACGCAGCCCTGCCCCCGACGGTGTCATGGCAACGTAGACATGCAGCTTTTTGATCTTGGCAGATTTCAACAGCGCCATCGCCCCAGTCACCGCTTGGCGCATGTCTCGGGCCGAGCCCTCTCCGACACCGGCCAACACCAGGCGGCTTGCTGCCACGCCGTTTGGGCGGTAGAGGAACAGGTTTTTACCCGGCTTGGTGTCAATATCGCCGGCTTTGAGGGCCTCGGCAAGCAGAGCTGATACAGGGTCTTTTCCTGGCTTGAAGCCGGCGCCAAACAGCAGCAACAGAGCCTCGCACTTGTCCAGCGAGGCAGCGCTGAGATCCAAAGCCTTAAGTTCAAAGTTCATAATCCGTTCTTTCAGTGGCCAAAAGTGTTTGGGCTTGCGCCCCCTTGCCGAACCCGATTGGCCCGGTTGATGTTGACCTCATGTTATTCCATTCTTCCGTCCGCAAAGAACTCTCGCGCAGCTTTGGCGCCACCTTGATCGTGCTGATCACGGTGGTGATGACCATGACGCTGATCCGCACCCTTGGGCAGGCCACGCGGGGCAGCTTTGCACCGCAAGACATCATGCTGGCCATGGGCTTTGCC
>CAMATS010000270.1 GCA_945861195.1 Rhodoferax sp. OV413 | reverse complement strand
CCCACCAGCACCTGCCGATAGCCCTGGCCTCGCAGGGCCTGCACCTGGGCGCTGATCTCCTTGAGTGCCACTTTATAGGGTTGGTCGTAGGCGCGCCGGCCCGACCAGGGCATCTCCAGCAGCACCACATGGCACACGTTATCCAGTTTGCGCGCAAACAGGGCCAGACCCTGCGGCCCACCCCATTTGCCGTGCATCAGCACCAGGGCACAGGAAGGCGTGGTGGCGGTTTGCAACCAGGCACTGCTGGGCCAGGCCAGCACCAGGGCCAGAGTCAGCCAGCGGCCCAGTCGGGTCAGGGCCGAGATCGGATGGTGCAGCGGGCGCACGGGAACAGTAGGTGACATGGTTGGTTCTTCTAATCTCGCTCGCGCTAGTCGCTTATCCATCCATGTATTTTATTTATCAAGTGGATGTGTCGCATGGTTTCGTTGCAAGTCTTTCGATGCAAGTCGACCCAAGGCCTGGTTAGAGCAACAGGTGCATTCAGCCCCGTTATGAGGTCTAAGGGACGGAGCTGGCTGCCTACCGCACCGCCTCTCGCAGCCAAGCCTTGAACCAGCCCAGCGCCGGTCGCTCTTCGCCCCGCTCAGGCTGCACCAGGTAGTAAGCCCGGTCGCCGGGCAGCACCAAGTCGCAGGCCACCACCAGTTCGCCGCGGGCCAGTTCGGCCTCTACCAGCAGGCTTGGCACCAGCGCCAAGCCCAGACCCTGCGCGGCGGCGGCGGCGGTCATGGAAAACAACTCGTAACGCGGTCCGCTCAAAGCCATGGGTGCGGCCACGCCGGCGGCCTCAAACCATTGGCGCCAGGCGGTGGGGCGGGTGCTTTGCTGCAGCAGCGGCAGCGCGGCAATCGCCTGGGGCGTCAGCGGCTGCCGCAAGGCCAGTGCTTTGGCCAAGGCCGGGCTGTACACCGGCACCATGTCTTCAGTCAACAGGCGCAGGGCCCGGGTGCCGGCCCAGTTGGCCACCTGCTCGGCGGTGCCGGCATATAGCGCGGCGTCAAACGTGGTGTCGGCGAACAAAAAGGGCCGGGTGCGGGTTTCGATGTGCACCGTCAGCTCGGGGTGCAGCGCGGACAACGCTGGCAGGCGCGGGATCAGCCAGCGCGTGGCAAAGGTGGGCACTGCGGCCAGCTGCACGCCGCCGCCGCCGCCCTGGCCGGCCATCACGTCCAGTGTGTCTTGCTCTAGCCCCTGCAAGCGGCTGGCCACCTGCACTGCGTACTCGGCGCCTCGCGCGGTCAGGGCCACGCCGTGGCGTGTGCGCTGGAACAGCGCTACACCGACAAAAGACTCTAGCGCGCCGATCTGGCGCGACACGGCGCCCTGCGTCAGCGCCAGCTCTTGCGCAGCGCGTGTGTAGCTTTGGTGCCGGGCGGCGGCATCAAAACAGGCCAGGGCCTGCAGGCTGGGAATTTTTCTTCGCACGGCGGCCGCTCACTGCGCCACATATTCCCGCAGCTGCTCTATGCTGACCACCTCAAGCGCCTTGGCATGGGTGCTCTCCAGCACCACCTCGGGCGCCAGACCAGCTGAGAAAGCCTCCCGCCAGCGCAGGGCGCACAGACACCAGTGATCGCCAGCTTGCAGGCCCGCAAAGCCGTACTCGGGCCGGGCTGTGCTCAGGTCATTGCCGCGCATTTTGGAGAACTGCAAAAACTCGTCAGTCATCACCGCGCAAATCACATGGGTGCCATGGTCTTCAATATCGGTGTTGCAGCAGCCGTCTCGGTAAAAGCCGGTCAGCGGGTCAAAAGAGCAGGGCCGCAGTGCGGTGCCCAAAACATTCAGGGCTTGCTTGATCATGGTGGTAGCGGCGTGTGATGGCGTTGTTGTTGGTGACCTGATCAGGGCGTGGGTAGTTCCACCATGATCTCGTTTCGACGCCACATCGGCAGCGTCCAAGGCGGGTCGTAGCGCGACAACTGGGGCGGTCCGAGTGGGTTGAGGTTTTTTGCCTTGACCCAATTCAACAACTCGGCAGTGCGTTGCTGCACCTTGGTCTCGGTATTGAAACCAGAGTAGTTCAACACCGCGAACTGCTTGGCTGGCACCTCGCGAATTGTCACGGCGCTATTTTTTGGTTTGGGCAGGGTCGCCATCGAGTACTCGCTGGGCATCACAAAGTGAATGCGCCAACGCCGTGCGGCCATCGGATTGGCCGCCGACTCAAGCGCGGCGATGGTCACCGGAGCGGTCATGGCAATTTTTTGCCCGGGGACATCTGGCGCCACTGTCACCGGCGCAGTCATGGCAATTTTGGCCGAAACGCCCGATTCGCCTGCGGCCTGGTTATTGCCAAATATAAAATCTGCGATCAGCCTGAAGCCGCGGTTGGAGGCCTCGTCCATATCCCCCTCAACCACGGTTTCAGCGATCAAAAAAGGCGCGTACTGCCGCAACTCGATCGCCCCGTCTTTGGACAGAAGGGCAAATTTTGGTTCCTCAATGGCCATAGCCTGGCAGACAGTCAACAGCAGTGCGCTGCCCAATAGTTGTTGGTGAGATAGTTTGATCATGGTATGTGGATTATTGATGATCTCGCCTCAGGGGCAGAATGTCCCGGGGTTTTAGCCCTGATATGTTGACACCCGAAAAAAAGTGGCGCAGACTCCCCTGTAAACTACTTTTGGCTGTCCAGGAGCTTGTTTGAACTGCAATTTTCTACAGACTTACGGCGCAAGGCACTTGGGGCTTTGGCTCGCAGCGGGCATCATTAGCCTGGCATCGGCGCCGCTGGCTTTGGCCTACAAGGTTGAAAAGGTCTGCACCGAAGTCGAGGTCAAAACCAAGGCCGAGCAAAGCATTAAAAAGACCTGCCGGCTCAAAATGGTGAAACCAAATCCGGATGACAAAAAAGTCGAGGCCAAGGACGATAAAAAGCCTGACCCAAAAGACGATAAAAAGCCAGCTGCCGCAGCAGCGCCCAAACCTTAAGCCCGGCCTATGCGCCCAGACCGGCGCCCCCGCCGCCGGGGCTGCCCGGCAACTGCCCGACATGAAGTTGCACTTGCCTGGCCTAGTCCCAGCGCCATGGGTTGGCGAACCAACAGGAGCCTCTCACTTGTGCCAAATATTACAAAGTCGCATGTCTGAATGACAAACCATGGTTTGTGCTGGTGGCCACTTGGCACTAACATCCGCCGCACAAGCGGCCCATGGTGGGCGCTACTTGCGACCTAACCCGAAAGACTGTTTATGGCCCACGCTCCTTTCAACTGGCAAGACCCTTTTCTGCTGGAGAGCCAGCTCAGCGACGAGGAGCGCATGCTGCGCGATGCCGCCGCCGCCTACTGCCAAGACAAGTTGCTTCCGCGCGTAACCGAGGCCTTTCGCGCCGAAAAAACTGACGTGGCCATCTTCCGTGAGATGGGTGAGCTCGGCCTGCTCGGCCCCACCATCCCCGAGGCCTATGGCGGCCCCGGCCTGAACTACGTAGCCTACGGCCTGATCGCCCGTGAGGTGGAGCGGGTGGATTCCGGCTACCGCTCCATGATGAGCGTGCAGAGTTCGCTGGTGATGCTGCCCATTTTTGAGTTTGGTACCGAAGGGCAGCGCCAAAAATACCTGCCCAAGCTGGCCACCGGCGCGTGGATCGGCTGCTTTGGCCTGACCGAGCCAGACCACGGTTCTGACCCCAACTCCATGGCCACCCGCGCCCACAAGGTGGCCGGCGGCTACAAACTGTCGGGCAGCAAGATGTGGATCTCCAACAGCCCCATCGCTGATGTGTTTGTGGTCTGGGCCAAAGAGGTGTCGGAAGGCGGCCAAGTCGGCCCGATCCGCGGCTTTGTGCTGGAAAAAGGCATGGCCGGCCTCTCGGCCCCGGCCATTCACGGCAAGGTGGGCCTGCGCGCCAGCATCACCGGCGAGATCGTGATGGAGGGCGTGTTCTGCCCCGAGGAGAACGCATTCCCCGAGGTGCAGGGCCTCAAAGGCCCGTTTACCTGCCTCAACTCGGCGCGTTACGGCATCGCCTGGGGTGCCTTGGGCGCAGCTGAAGACTGCTGGCTGCGTTCGCGCCAGTACACACTGGACCGCAAGCAGTTTGGCCGGCCCTTGGCTGCCAACCAGCTGATCCAGAAAAAGCTGGCCGACATGCAAACCGAGATTGCGCTGGGCCTGCAGGGCTGCCTGCGCCTGGGCCGCATGAAGGACGAGGGTACGGCGGCGGTGGAGATCACCTCCATCCTCAAGCGCAACAGCTGCGGCAAGGCGCTCGACATTGCCCGCATGGCCCGCGACATGATGGGCGGCAA
>CAMATS010000269.1 GCA_945861195.1 Rhodoferax sp. OV413 | reverse complement strand
TCCCAAAAGCAGTACCAAGGACAGCCAGGCCCGAAGACCAAATCGGTTGATTTGCATGTTGATGTTGTCAGTCGAACAGGCGGGTAATGTCATTAAAAAGAGCCACCGAAGTCATGAGCACCAGAACCAGCAAGCCCACCCGCTGCAAGCGCTCCATCCAGACCTCGCTGACCGGGCGCCCCGTGACGCCCTCCCAAAGATAATACATCAGGTGCCCACCGTCGAGCATGGGCAGTGGCAGAAGGTTGAGCACGCCCAAGCTGACGCTGATCAACGCCAAAAACAGAATGTATTGGGTCAGCCCCAAGCTAGCCGACTTGCCCGCGTAATCGGCGACCGTCAAGGGCCCGCTCAGGTTCTTTAGGGAGGCTTGTCCGATCAGCATTTGGCCAATCGTTCTGAGGGTCAACCATGAGACTTCCCAGGTTTTCTGAAAACCGCGGGTCAACCCTTCGATCGGGCCGTAGCTGACCAGTACCAGCTCTGGGCTGCTGCCGACCATGGCGCCAATGCGTCCGACCAGCAGGTCTCCATCCTGCCGCGGGTCGGGCGTGACTCGCAGCTTCATAGCCTGCCCGTCGCGCAGCAGCACCCAGTCGGCTGCCACAGGTTTACCATTTTCAACCGCAGCACGGATCAGGCGGCGTAGCTGCTGGCCATCGACAACCGACTGCGCGCCGACTTGGGTGACCAGGTCTCCCTCCCGCAAACCCGCTCTATAGGCAGCCTCCCCGGGGGTTACTGCACCGATCAAGGGTTTGGTGAATGGCCCACTCAAGCCGATCTCACGCATCAAGGCAGCATCAAGGTCCCGGGCGCTGAGTTGCTGAAAATTGAGGGAAAACTCGCGTGCGCTGCCCTGGGCCGGCGCCTGCACCAGCAGGCGCAGCTCACTCGCCTCAAGCGCGCCACGCGAAAGCAGCCAACGAAACTCTTCGAACGAGCTGATGTTCTGCGGTGCTGCGCCATCCATGGCCACAGAAATCACCCGCTCAGCGCCAAGCAGGCCAGCTCGGGCCATGACAGAGCCGGGCACCGGACTTGCCAAAACAGCCGCCGGCACGGTGCTACCGCCCCAGTTCACACAGGCATACAAGAGGATGGCGAGCAGAAGATTAGCAGCCGGCCCGGCGCCGACAATGGCAACCCGCATCAACAAGGGCTTGGTGTCAAACGCCATGTGTTGCTCGCTTTGGTCAACCGGTGCCTCCCGGCGGTCCAGCATCCTGACATAGCCGCCCAGGGGAAACAGCCCAATCACAAACTCGGTGGGCGAGCCCTTGGGCTGCCAGCGCCAAAGCGTCTTGCCAAAGCCGATAGAAAAACGGGTCACCTTGACACCACAGGCGCAGGCCATCCGGTAATGCCCATATTCATGCACTGCGATCAGCAGCGCCAGTGCAATGAGAAAAGCCGCAAGTGTCAGCATGCCAGCCAGCCGGTGTGCCTGCTCAAAGCCCGATCCCCCGCACCAACTGCTGCGCCTTGCTGCGCGCCCGAGCATCGAGTTCGAGCAGTTCTTCAAGGGATTGGGGCGGCGAGATGACAAGCGCGCTCAGGGCGCCAGCATTGACCGCGTGAATTTGATCAAAGCGAATTTGGCCCGCCAAAAAAGCTTCCACCGCCACCTCATTGGCCGCATTCAAAACCGCCGTTGACCCGGGCGGTGCTGCCAACACTGACCAAGCCAATGCCAAGCCCGGAAAGCGCAGACTATGGTCACCAGCATCGATGGCCTCGAAGCTCAGGTCGGGCATGTTGCGAAAATCCAGCGGCTTCGCGCCAGAAACCATTCGGTCCGGCCAAGCCAGCCCATAGGCGATGGGGACCTTCATGTCGGGTGTCCCCAATTGAGCAACCACGGAATGGTCGGTGTACTGAACCATCGAATGGATCACACTTTGGGGATGGATCACCACCTCAATTTGGTCGGCCCGCATGCCGAATAGAAAATGGGCCTCGATCACCTCCAAGGCCTTGTTCATCATGGTGGCGGAGTCAACCGATATTTTGCGCCCCATCACCCAATTCGGATGGGCACAGGCCTGCGCGGGCGTGACATCGCGAAGCGTGCTCGGGTCGCGCTGGCGAAAGGGGCCGCCCGAAGCTGTCAGAATAATTTTGTCAACCCGTTGAGACCAAACATCGGGATCATCCGGCAATGACTGAAACACTGCTGAGTGCTCGCTGTCAATTGGCAAAAGCTTGGCTCCGCCGAGTTTGACCGCCTGCAGAAAATAATCGCCGCCGACCACCAGTGCCTCTTTGTTGGCCAGCAACAAGCGCTTGCCCGCCCGCGCCGCAGCCAGGCAAGAGGCCAGCCCGGCGGCGCCAACAATGGCAGCCATCACGGTATCCACCAGTTCATGGGAGGCCACCATGCTGATCGCTTCCGCACCCCAAAGCACCTGCGTGGCCAGGCCCAGCTCGCGGCACTTGCGCGCAAGTTCCTGCCCATGTTGCTCGCTGGCCATCACCGCGAATACCGGCCGATATTGGACGCATTGCTGCAGCAAAACCTCGGTTCGGGTCGATGCGCTCAAGGCAAACACCTCAAAGCGCCCCGGGTGACGTGACATCACCTCCAGCGTATTGAGCCCAATCGATCCAGTCGATCCAAGAATGGCCACGCGCCTTTTCGACTCAGTGGCGAGCGGCATCATCTGGCAACCCATGGCTGAGACAGCATCATGGCCAAAGGCAGCGTGGGCAGCAGGGCGTCAAGCCGGTCCAGCACGCCGCCATGGCCAGGCAGCAAAGCGCTGCTGTCCTTCACACCGACGCTGCGTTTGACCAGTGATTCCAGCAGGTCGCCGACCACGCTCATGGCGGCTAGAAACACCACGCCCAGCAACAAAATAGGCAGGCCGGCCCGCGCCAACTGGGTGTACCAACTGGGCAGGCTCATGGCCCAGTGTTGATCGGCCCACAGCCAGGCCAGGGCCAGCAGCAAAACTCCAGCCAAGCCGCCCCAAACCCCCTCCCAGCTTTTACCAGGGCTGATGGCCGGCGCCAACTTGACCGAGGAGAAACGCCCGCCCCAAGCGCGCCCGGCAAAATAAGCGGCTATGTCGGCCACCCACACCAGGGCCAGCAAAGACAGGACGAAATTTGTCCCCTGCATGCGAGCCTGCGCCACGGCCAACCAGGCTGCCCACAGAGCCCAAAGTCCGACCAGCAGGCGCAGGCGCTGGTCAATCGCCGTCCAGCCGGCTGCCCCTCGGCGCAGCACCCAGGCGCCGCCCAGGACCCAAACCGCGCCAGCCACCGACCAAAGTCCGGGCAGTGCTTGGGTCAGCCACCCTAGCGCCCAGCTGGCCAGACAGGCCAGGGTGCATGCCAGCGCAGCCAGCAGCGCTGGCCTGTGTTTGTAGCCATTGAGGCGGGCCCACTCCCAGGCACCGGCGCCAATCAACACAAGCACCAGGGCGCAAAAGGGACCGGGGTCAGCCATGAACAGCGCGGGCAGCAGCAACACCAGCAAGAGCGCCGCAGTGATCACCCGTTGCTTGAGCATAAAAGCCTGGTTGTCAAGGAAATCGGACGCTGGCAGCACCGCCTGTAGTTGGGCGTTTTAGCATCAAAGCCTGGCCAAATCATGCAGCGCATGCGCAGAGCCTCGGGCGGCTAGACCGCCATGATCTCTTGTTCTTTGGCTGCCACGAGTTGGTCGATGACCAAGATGTGTCGATCGGTGACCTTTTGAATGTCGGTCTCTGAGCGTTTTTGCTCGTCCTCAGAGGCGAGTTTGTCTTTGACAGCTTTTTTGACTGCGTCATTGGCGTCACGACGCAGGTTGCGGATCGCGATTTTCGCATTCTCGCCCTCACCACGAACCACTTTGGTGAGCTCTTTACGGCGCTCCTCGGACATCGCCGGCATAGGCACGCGGATCAAATCTCCCATGGAGGAAGGATTCAAGCCCAGATCGCTGTCGCGTATGGCTTTTTCAATCTTCGCCCCCAAGCCTTTTTCCCAGGGCTGCACGCTGACAGTACGGGCGTCTAGCAAAGACACATTGGCAACTTGACTGATCGGCACCAACGCACCGTAGTAGTCAACCTGAACCGTGTCGAGCAGGGCCGGACTGGCCCTTCCGGTGCGGATTTTGGTCAGGCCACCCTTAAAGGCCGCAATAGTCTGGTCCATTTTGGCCTCGACATTTCGCTTCAGTTCTGCAATCGGCACTTTGGATCTCCTGGTTGCGGGTTGACCTTGTCAGATTGAGCCCGCATTTTGGCAGGTTCAGGCATGGACCAGCGTGCCCTCGTCCTCGCCCATCACAAC
>CAMATS010000268.1 GCA_945861195.1 Rhodoferax sp. OV413 | reverse complement strand
GGCTGTGCGGTGCTGGTGGTGTCAAGTGAGCTCGATGAAATCCTGGCCCTGTCAGACCGGGTGATTGTCATGAACCAGGGACGTATCGCCGGCGAATTGCCGATTGGCGACTGCACCGAAGCCGGCCTGGGCCTGCTGATGACTGGGGGCGGCGCATGAGCCCGGCCCACGGTCTGCCGCGCTGGGCCGATCTGCTGCTGCTGCCCGCGGTCTGCCTGGCCGTCGCCTTGGCCGCTGCCGGTACTGTGGTGGCGCTGGTTGGTCAAGACCCGCTCGAGGTGATGCTGGTGTTGGTCAGCGGTGCCCTGGGCTCGCCGCGCGGCATCAGTTACACGCTGTATTACGCCACCACCTTCATCTTCACGGGCTTGGCTGTGTCGGTGGCTTTTCATGGTGGCTTGTTCAACATCGGTGGCGAAGGCCAGGCGATTTTGGGCGGTCTTGGCACCGGCTTGGCGGCACTGTGGCTGTCGCCAAGCCTGCCAGCTTGGCTGATGCTGCCCATCATGCTGCTCGCGGGTGCCCTGTTTGGCATGGCCTGGGCCGCCATTCCGGCCTACTTGCAGGCCTACCGCGGCAGCCATGTGGTGATCACCACCATCATGTTCAATTTCATAGCCAGCAGCCTGCTGGTTTACCTGTTGGTTCATCAGTTGCGGCCGGCGGGCACCATGGCGGTGGAGAGCCGGGCCTTTGCCGAATCGGCGCGCCTGCCGAGCATGCGAGACGCCCTGGGCTGGCTAGGCCTGGACTGGCCGACCTCCCCCTTGAACCTGAGCCTGCTGCTCGCGCTGCTGGCCTGCTGGCTGGTGTACCTGTTTCTTTGGCGCACCCGGGCCGGTTACCACCTGCGGGTGGTGGGTGCCAGCCCGGCGGCGGCCCGCTATGCAGGCATTGGCCCGCAACGCCAGGTGATGTTGGCGATGGCCATCTCCGGGGCATTGGCCGGCCTGGTCGGTATGAATGAAATTGCTGGCGTGAGCGGGCGGCTGTTGCTCGAGTTTGTCAGCGGTGCGGGCTTTACGGGTATTGCAGTGGCACTGATGGGGCGCAACCATCCGCTGGGCATCGTGTTTGCCAGTGTCTTGTTTGGCGCGCTGTTTCAAGGCGGTGCGGAGGTGGCTTTTGAAGTGCGGGGTTTCAGCCGCAACATGGTGGTGATGCTGCAGGGTTTCATTGTGTTGTTCTCTGGCGCCATGGTGTATGTAATTGCGCCGGCCTTGGCCTGGTTGCTGGCCCGGTTGGCGGTCATGGGGCGGCGCCAGCATGCTGCCCCGGCGGCGGGGGCCTAGCATGGATGAGGCGCTGTGGGGTGCGCTGCTGGCCTCGACCTTGCGGATGGCCACGCCCCTGATTCTTTGTGCCCTGGCCGGCCTGCTGGCCGAACGCTCGGGCGTGATCGATCTTGGTCTGGAGGGAAAAATGCTGTTTGCCGCTTTTGCGGCCGGCGCTGCGGGCGCGGTTTACGGATCCACGGCCGTGGCTGTTGCGCTGGCCATTGGCGTCGCTACCGGGCTGTCATGGCTGCACGGGCTGGCCTGTGTCAGCTACCGCGGCGATCAGGTGGTCTCGGGTGTGGCAACCAACATCATTGCGGCGGGCTTAACCGTGGTGCTGGGCATGGCCTGGTTTGCCCAGGGCGGGCAAACGCCGGCGGTGAGTGCTGCGGTGCGCATCAGCCCGTTGATGCCAGACCTGGCCGATTGGGTACAGGGCATCGCCATCATCGGCCCGGTGCTTGGCCCCGGCCTGCTTGGCCATGACGCCTTGGTGTATTTGGCCTTTGCGATGGTGCCCGCGGTCTGGTGGCTGTTGTTTCGCACCCGTTTTGGGTTGCGCCTGCGGGCGGTCGGAGAAAACCCGCAAATGGTCGACGCGGCCGGGGTATCGGTGACCGGCTTGCGCTACGCGGCCCTGACCATGAATGGTATTTTGTGCGGCCTGGCTGGCAGCTACCTGGTGTTGGCCCAGAGCGCCTCGTTTTCCCAGAACATGACCGCCGGGCGGGGCTTCATGGCGCTGGCAGCCCTGATTTTTGGCCGTTGGCACCCGGTCAAGGCGCTCTGGGCCTGCCTGTTGTTCGGTTTCCTGGATTCGGTCGCCATCCGTTTACAGGGGGTCAGCATTGCCGGGCTGGGCGAGGTGCCGGTCCAGTTGATCCAGGCCCTTCCCTATGTGCTGACGGTGGTTTTGCTGGCTGGCTTCATCGGATCGGCGGTGGCACCGCAAGCCTTGGGTCGGCCTTACGGCAAGGAATCCTGACTATAATCTACCGAACGGTCGGTTTAGATTGACTGATCCGTGATCAAACCCAACAAGGTCTTTCTGTGTTCATGCACCGACAACTAGCAGCTTCAAGAAGCGCCACAGCAGGGGCTGCAGCCCCTGCTGTGCCCGGTATCTGGGGCGCGCGCTGATGGTGCTCACACCCCAACAAACCGCAGACCAGGTTCGCCTGCACATGTGGGCTCAGGACCAGGCCTCGCAGGCCCTGGGCATGCAAATATTGGCGATGGCCCCCGGCACTGCCACCTTGAGCATGCCGGTGCGCCAAGACATGCTCAACGGTCACCACACCTGCCATGGCGGTTTGCTGTCGACCCTGGCAGATTCTGCATTCGCCTTTGCCTGCAACTCCTACAACGAGTTGACCGTGGCCTCGGGCTTTGGCATTGATTTTTTGGCTCCGGCGCATCTGGGCGATGTGCTGACCGCCAGCTGCGCCGAGGTGTCGCGCAGTGGCCGCACCGGGGTCTACGATGTGACCGTAACTAACCAGCGGGGCGAGCGTGTGGCCGTGTTTCGAGGCCGCTCCTACACCCTCAAGGGCAGGCCGACGGTGGCCGTTTAAACCGGGAGGATCGAGATGCCAGTCAATGTAGTTGCCCCCGGCGACCTGGAGCCGATTGAGACCGCCAGCCGGGACGAGATCACCGCACTCCAGTTACAGCGCCTGCGCACCACGCTGCAGCGTGCCTATGACCATGTGCCCCATTACCGGCGGGCGTTTGACGAGAAGGGGGTTCACCCGGCCGACCTGAAGGCGCTCTGCGATCTGTCGCGCTTTCCCTTCACGGTCAAAAAAGACCTGCGCGACAACTACCCGTTTGGTCTTTTTGCGGTGCCTCGTGAGCAGGTGGTGCGTTTGCATGCGTCCTCGGGCACCACGGGCAAGCCCACCGTGGTGGGTTACACGCAAAACGACATCGACACCTGGGCGCAGCTGGTGGCCCGCTCGATACGCGCAGCCGGAGGTCGGCGCGGCGACATGATTCAGGTGGCTTACGGCTACGGTCTGTTTACTGGCGGGCTTGGGGCCCACTATGGCGCCGAATTGCTGGGCTGCACCGTGATACCGGTGTCTGGCGGGCAGACCGAGCGGCAGGTGCAGCTGATCCAAGACTTTAAGCCCGACATCATCATGGTGACGCCGAGCTACATGCAGGTGATCATCGAAGAGTTTGAGCGTCAGGGGCTAGACCCGGCGGCAACATCCCTCAAAGTCGGTATTTTTGGTGCTGAACCCTGGACCGAGGCGATGCGCCGCGATATCGAGGCCCGGGCCGGCCTCGACGCGGTGGACATCTACGGCTTGTCCGAGGTGATGGGGCCGGGCGTGGCGAGCGAATGCGTCGAATCCAAGGACGGACCGGTGATTTGGGAGGACCACTTCTACCCCGAGGTGATCGACCCCTTGAGCGGCGAGGTGCTGCCCGACGGCAGCGAGGGAGAACTGGTGTTCACCTCGCTGAGCAAAGAGGCTTTGCCCATGGTGCGCTACCGCACCCGCGACCTGACTCGCCTGCTGGCCCCGACTTCCCGCGCATTTCGGCGCATGGGCAAAATTGTCGGGCGCAGCGACGATATGCTGATCATCCGGGGCGTGAATGTTTTCCCCACCCAAATTGAAGAAATCGTGTTGCAGCAGCCTGGTTTGTCGGGGCAGTACCAGATTGTGGTGAGCCGCGAGGCCTTGCTCGATGAGGTGCAGGTGCGCTGTGAGCTGCAGCCGGCTGCGCGCCACCTGTCTGAGGCGGCGGTGGCCGAGATTGCTGCCGCTTTGCAGCAACGCATCAAAAACCTGGTGGGAATTTCCTGCGCGGTGGCGGTGCTTGCTCCCGAGGCGATCGAGCGCACACTGACCGGCAAGGCCAGGCGGGTTTTTGACAAACGGGTGGCGCCGCCCTGAGTCGGCGCGATTAAATCAAAGTAGCCAACCATGTACACACAAGCAATGGACACCCAGCGCCCGCAGGCCGTTCCTGGGCGCCAGCCCCAGGTCAGCGCCGAG
>CAMATS010000267.1 GCA_945861195.1 Rhodoferax sp. OV413 | reverse complement strand
GGCCTGTCGGCCAACAGCATCACGCTGGCCGGCTTTGCACTGGGCGTATTTGCTGCTTTTTTGATCGCGAACGAACTGTATTTGACGGGCGCAGCCACCCTATTTGGCTCAAGGCTTTTGGATGCACTCGATGGTGCCGTAGCGCGTCAGGGCCAACCCACCGATGCCGGGGGTTTTCTGGACATCACGCTGGACTTCCTGTTTTACGCCAGCATCCCCCTGGCCTTTGCCCTGGCCGATCCGACCCGTAACGCGCTGGCGGCGGCTGTGCTGCTGGCAGCATTTATGGGCACCAGCACCAGCTTCCTGGCCTTTGCGGCGCTGGCCGCCAAGCGCGGCCTGAACAGCACGGCCTACCCGAACAAATCCATTTATTTTTTGGGCGGCTTGACCGAGGCCACCGAGACACTGGCCTGCTTTGCCGCCATGTGCCTGTGGCCGCAACACTTCGCCGTGCTGGCCTACAGCTTCGCCAGCTTGTGCGCCATCACCATCGCCACCCGCATTTGGTGGGGCTGGAGGGCTTTGTCATGACGCGCAGCCGCTGGCTTGTGTTGGGCGCGCTGGCCCTGGCGCTGGCCGGCTTTATGGCGCTGGACCTGGGCCGCTTTTTCAGCCTGGCCTACCTAAAGGCCAGTCAGGCCGGGCTCAGCGCGCTTTACAACGAAGCCCCCTGGACGGTACGCGGCGCTTTTTTTGCTCTGTACGTGGCGGTGGCCTCGCTGTCCTTGCCCGGCGCCGCCATCCTGACGCTGGCCGGCGGCGGCATCTTCGGCTTTAGCTGGGGGCTGCTGCTGGTGTCGTTTGCCTCCACACTGGGCGCCACGGTCTCGTTCCTGTCGGCCCGCTTTGTGCTGCGCGACAGCGTGCAGGCGCGCTTTGGCGCGCGGTTGGCGGGCATCAACCAGGGGGTGGCGCGGGATGGCGCCCTGTATTTGTTCAGCCTGCGCCTGATCCCGGTGCTGCCGTTTTTTGTCATCAACCTGGCCATGGGTCTGACCCCATTGCGCCCCTGGACCTTTTACTGGGTCAGCCAGCTCGGCATGCTGGCCGGCACGGCGGTCTACGTCAATGCAGGCACCGAACTCGCCAGCATCAGCGCACTGCGTGATGTCGCCAGCCCAGGCTTGCTCGGCGCGCTGGCCCTGCTGGGCCTGTTTCCGCTGCTGGCCAAGGCGGTGATGCAGGCCTTGCAGCAGCGCCGCGTGTACGCACGCTGGCGCGGCCAGCGCCCCCGGCGCTTTGACCGCAACCTGATCGTCATCGGCGCCGGCGCCGGCGGGCTGGTCTCGGCTTACATTGCCGCTGCCGTTAAGGCTCGGGTGACGCTGGTGGAGGCCCACGTCATGGGCGGCGACTGCCTCAACTACGGCTGTGTGCCCAGCAAGGCCTTGATCAAAAGCGCCCGGGTGGCGCAGCAGATGCGCGATGCCGGCCGCTTTGGCCTGCAGGGCGTGGCGTCGGTGGTCGACTTTCCGGCGGTGATGCAGCGCATCCAGAGCGTGATCGCTGCCATTGCCCCGCATGACAGCGTGGCCCGCTACACCAGCCTGGGTGTGGAGGTGGTGCAGGGCCACGCCACCCTGTGCAACCCCTGGACGGTTGAGATCAAACACCCCGACGGCAGCAGCCAGCGGCTGAGCGCCCGCAGCATCGTGATCGCCGCTGGCGCCCGGCCGGTGGTGCCGCCCCTGCCAGGGTTGGCCGAGGCTGGCTATGTGACTAGCGACACCCTGTGGGCGCGCTTTGCCACGCTGGCGGCAGCGCCAAAACGGCTGCTGGTGTTGGGCGGCGGGCCGATCGGCTGCGAACTGGCGCAAAGCTTTGCCCGGCTGGGCTCGCAGGTGACACTGGTGGAACAAGCGCCGCGCCTGCTGCTGCGCGAAGACGAGGAGGTGTCGGCCCTGGTCACGGCAGCGCTGCGGGCCGATGGCGTGCAGGTGCTGACCGGACACACGGCCTTGCGCTGCGAGACCGCCACCGGGGCAGGTGCGCCGATCAAGACCCTGGTGGTGAGCCAGCAAGGGCAAGAGACCGCCCTGCCCTTTGACGAGCTGCTGTGCGCCGTGGGCCGGGCCGCTAGGCTGGAGGGCTATGGCCTGGAGGCCCTTGGCATACCCACCGGCCGCACCATCGACACTAACGCCTACCTGCAAACCCTGTACCCCAACATTTATGCCGTGGGCGATGTGGCCGGGCCCTACCAACTCACACACGCCGCGGCGCACCAGGCCTGGTACGCCACGGTCAACGCCTTGTTTGGCCAGTTCCGGCGCTTCAAGGCCGACTACCGGGCCATGCCGGCCGTCACTTTCACTGAGCCCGAGGTGGCCCGCGTCGGCCTGAATGAGCAGGAGGCCCGCGCCCAGGGCATCGCCCATGAGCTCACCCGCTACCCGCTCGACGAGCTGGACCGCGCCATCGCCGAGGGGGAGACCCAAGGCTTCGTCAAGGTGCTGACCGTGCCCGGGCAAGACCGCATCCTGGGCGTGACCATCGTCGGCAGCCATGCCGGTGAGCTGCTGGCCGAGTACGTGCTGGCCATGCAGCAGGGGCTGGGCCTGAACAAAATCCTGGGCACCATCCACCCCTACCCCACAATGGCCGAGGCCAACAAGTACGCCGCCGGCGCCTGGAAGCGTGCCCACGCCCCCGAGCGGCTGCTGGCCTGGGTGGGCCGCTACCACAACTGGCGCCGGGGCTGAACATGTGCCTTACCTTGCTCCAATACCGGAATGCAATTTACTGGATCGCTACGGCCCTCATCTGCGCGTGGCCTGGCGCCGTTTTGTCTCAAAATTTGGCGCCGTTTGAAGCCGCTGCTGGCGGCGCACTGCACCCGACTTGGGTGGCGAGCGGCTTGCCGGCCGACAAAGGCGTGCCACGCAGCCGCTTCACACTGGTGCCGCTGGCCGGCGAGACCGTGCTGGCGCTGGCCAGCGACAAATCCTACGGCGTGCTCAGCCAAGCCTGGTCGGGTCCGGCCCCGGCGCACCTGGGCTGGCGCTGGCGGCTCGAGCGTGGCCTGCCCGAGGCAGACATTGCCACCAAGCCGGGCGACGACGCCGCGCTCAAGGTCTGCGTGATGTTTGACCAGCCGCTGGCCGACATCCCTTTCGGCCAGCGGGCCGCCTTGAGCCTGGCGCGCGCCGTCACCGGCCAGGCCCTGCCTGCGGCCACCCTGTGCTACCTGTGGGACAGCCGCTACCCGGCCGGCAGCGCTGGCGCCAACCCCTATTCGGCCCGGGTGCGCTACCTGGTACTGGACGGCCCGGCCAGCCCAACCGGCCAGTGGGTTACCCAGCGCCGCAACCTGGCCGAAGACTTTGCCCGGTTGTTCGGCCAAGAGAGCCGCAGCATGCCGCCGGTGATCGCGGTGGCGGTAGGCGCCGACAGCGACAACACTGGCGGCCAAAGCCTGGCCTACCTCAGCCAATTACGCTGGAGCCCCTGAGCCATGAAACACCTGGTCCTGCTTGGCGCCGGCCACGCCCATGTGCATGTCGTCAAACACTACGCCCAGTTGGCGCGCCACGGCGCCATGCCGCCGCAAATCACCCTGGTGTCGCCGTATCCACGTCAGCTCTACAGTGGCATGCTGCCCGGCTTCATCGCCGGCCACTATGGGCTCGCGCAGTGTGGAATCGAACTCGAGCCGCTGCTGGCCGGTACGCCAATCCGCCTCATTCTGCGCAGTGCGGTCGCGCTGGACGCGGCGGCCAGCCAGATCACGCTGGACAACGGTACTGTGCTGGGCTTTGACTGGCTCTCGGTCAACACCGGCCCGGTTCAAGACCGCCAGCGCCTTGAGACGCAAATGCCTGGCGTGCGTGAACACGGTCTGTTTGTGCGTCCGATTGAAGCCTTTGGCGCCCTGTGGCCACGGGTTGCCGAGCTGGCGCAAACTCAGGCACTGCGGCTGACCCTGGTCGGGGGTGGGGCGGCCGGCATTGAGTTGGCCATGGCCATCCGGCACCGCTTGCCAGGGGCCGCGCTGACCCTGCTAACCGGCGGCAGCTCTCTCGCCGCTAACTACCCCCAGGCGGTCCAGCGCCGAGTGGCAGGCGCGCTCAAAGACCGCAACATCACGGTACTTGTCGACGCCGCTATTGGCTTCGATGCCGCCGAGGTGCAACTGGCCAGCGGCGCCCGGCTGGCCTGCGATGTGCCGCTGATTGCCACCGGTGCACAGGCCCCGGCCTGGCTGCAGGGCAGCGGGCTGGCGCTGGATGCGCAGGGCTTTATCGCGGTGGACGCCTGCCTGCGCTCCACCAGCCACCCCCATGTGTTTGCCGCCGGCGATGTGAG
>CAMATS010000266.1 GCA_945861195.1 Rhodoferax sp. OV413 | reverse complement strand
GCCAAGCCAGACCTGGCCGTGGAGCACTACAAAGCCCTGCTAGGCCAAATTCGCCAACTCACCCTGCTGACCGACCCAGTCGAGTTTGATGAAGTAGCCAAAGCCAAAGACAGCCTAACCCGCACCGAAGCCGCCCTCTGGAGCCAAATCCGCAACCAAAATTAATTGGGGTCAGATTCTTAATTGGGGTCAGATTCCAATTAAATAGCTACTTCAGCAAGCCAAGCAGGTAGCGGCCGTAGCCGTTTTGGTCGCCGCTTGGACAAAGCGGTGCCAGAGGCATGAACTATGAAAAAACGCCTGGCTTTATTGGTAGAACGGTAGTTCTGATGGTAGGTCTAATGGTAGGTAGGGCCGGCGCTGTCCACGGCTGATCAACACTGCCAAGCTCAAATACCCGCAAGCAGCCATTGAAGACCTCGACAGCGCAGCGCGCGCGCTGACAAATAGCGTCAACAAAGGCAGCGAGACAGACAGCAGCAGAGCCACCAATCTCAACCACGAGCCCGATCCAAGCCCTTCAGCGCAAGCCCCACGACGCGGGGGATAGGCCGCGCGCCCGAGCTGTATTGGCTAACCGCCCGGCGTGACAACCCAAGCGCTGCCGAAACGGTGCTCAAAGACATGTCGTTACGTTCCATCCACGCCCTGAATTCAGCGACAGGGTAAGCCTCTCCGGACTGCTCTTTGCCCATTTGATACAGCCGCTCAGAGGCCATCGACAGGCCGCATGCCCACTCAAGCGTCCAGCCAAAATCAGCCACCTTTGCCGTGGCAAACATGACCGGGTCATGCAGCGCATTAAAGCCGGGCACACTCGCCATAGGCTTAGCCAGACTCACGCGGTAACTCTTGCCGCTTGCCAGCTCAACCAACAGCGTGTCGGGCACTTGTGCCATGACGCTTTTCATTTTGTCGGGGGTTGCCATACTCGCTCCTTACGATTTGGGGTTGCAGGTGTTCCATTCAACAACCACCGCCTGGTGGTTCGCAGCAACCCATTTTTTCGCCACGGCCATCACAGCGGATGGCACACCCGTATTGATGACCACGCCGTTCAAGTAAACGATGGCTTTGCCGTCGGTATGCAAAACATGGGCGTGAACAGGCGGGTGCTCAAAACCGTTCACCCGGATAGTGAATTTGCCTGTTTTGTAAATCGTACCCAAGGGTCGGATTATAGAGAATATTATTCTCTAGAACTAATTGAACTAATTGGGGTCAGATTCCAATTAAATAGCTACTTCAGCAAGCCAAGCAGGTAGCGGCCGTAGCCGTTTTTGGCCAGGGGCGCTGCGAGTTGTTGCAGTTGGGCGGCGTTAATCCAACCCTGGCCAAAGGCAATCTCCTCTGGGCAGGCCACCTGCAGGCCTTGGCGTTTTTGCAAGGTGGCAATAAAGCTGGCCGCCTCCAGCAAGCTGTCATGGGTGCCGGTGTCTAGCCATGCATAACCGCGGCCCATGATCTCAACATTGAGTTGCCCACGCTCGAGGTAGCGCCGGTTGACATCAGTGATCTCCAATTCACCTCGGGCAGAGGGGGCAATGCTGGCGGCAATATCACACACCTGCTGGTCATAAAAATACAGGCCGGTGACGGCGTAGTTGCTTTGCGGCTGCCGGGGTTTTTCTTCAATACTCACGGCTTGTTGCTGCGCGTCAAAAGCCACCACACCGTAGCGTTCGGGATCGTTCACATGGTAGGCAAACACGGTGGCACCGGTGCTGCGGGCGCTGGCATGGGTGAGTTGCTTAACCAGGTCATGCCCATGAAAAATATTGTCGCCCAGCACCAGCGCGCTGGGCTGCCCCGCCACAAAGCTGCGGCCAATGATGAAGGCCTGCGCCAAGCCGTCCGGGCTGGGCTGTACCGCATAAGAAATAGCCATGCCCCACTGGCTTCCGTCGCCCAAGAGTTCGGTAAAGCGGGGCGTGTCTTGCGGGGTGGAGATCAGCAGCACCTCGCGGATGCCGGCGAGCATCAGGGTGCTCAAGGGGTAGTAGACCATCGGCTTGTCGTACACCGGCATCAACTGCTTGCTCACTGCCTGGGTCACCGGGTAAAGCCGCGTACCAGAGCCGCCGGCCAAAATAATGCCTTTTCTGTTTGTCATGGGTAATCCTTTGGCGGGATTTTAGGGGGAGGGGAGGGAGTGGGCCGAGGTGAGGGTTGAGCAAAAGTGCGCAAGAGGGGCTAGCCTCTGGTGCAGGGCATCACCTCGCAGTGACGGGCAATACAATCGTTATCAATGCAAGTCGAATTTACTCAACATGCTCTGGCCCGCATGGCGGAGCGAGGCATTAGCCGGGATGAAGTGCTATCCACTCTGGATCATCCGCTGCGCACCGTTAACGCGGAAAATAGCAGATTCGAAGCTCAGGGCTGGATCGAGCGCTCTCAAAAGCGCATGTTGTTGCGGGTAATTTGTGAAAATGGTGCGATCGTCACCGTGGTAACTGCCATGGCGACCAGCAAGTTTGAAAAATATGGAGTGGCCCCATGAAAATTGAATATGACCCCAAAGCAGATGCCATGTACATCCGCCTGATTGCGGGCACCGTGGTCGAGAGTGACGAGGTGCGCCCCGGTGTGGTGTTTGACCTTGACGCCGCCGGCCGTGTACTGGGCATTGAAATGCTTGACGTCAGCCAGCGTACCGACAACCCGCGCGAGCTGGCCATGGAGTTGGTGGGCGTGTGATGGTTGGGCAGTAATCAGAGAGTAATTAGGGTTAGATTCCAATTACTCGAAGCAGCGGCCCATGATGAAGGCCTGCGCCAAGCCGTCCGGGCTGGGCTGCACCGCATAAGAAATATCCATGCCTCACCGGCATCAACTGCTTGCTCACTGCCTGCGTCACCGGGTAAAGCCGCGTACCAGAGTCGCCGGCCAAAATGATGCCTTTTCTGTTTGTCACGAGTAATCCGTTGGCGGGATTTTAGGGGGCAGGGGAGGGTGAGGGCCGAGGTGAGGGCCGAGCCAAAATTGACGGGAGCGACGAAGGCATGGTGGTGGGCCGCCTTCATAGCGATGGCTGAGGCTCTGCAAGTCAATTAATTTGCAGCTACTATGGCTACATTCACCATGATTAGGGTTAGCCATGCAAATTGTTACTTCACGTGATCTGCAAGCCCGCATTGGCGCAATTTTGGACCTGGCCAAACGCGAACCTGTCACGGTGACACAGCATGGCCGCCCGGCTGTGATGATGGTTCCCATCGACATTGGCGAAGAGGCAGTTCGCCAGTTCAACGCCAGACGATTGGCCCAGTGGTTGGCTGATGTGCCCCCCGCGCCCGCAGACGCACCCGATATGGCTGAAGTGAACCGACTGGTGCACGAGCTGCGCGCTTGAACAAGCCGACTGGCACAAGCGCGCCGATGTCTCCCGTGATGAACGGCGCGGTGGTGGTTTTTGACACCAGCACCCTGGTAGGCGCTTGTATCAGCCGCGACGGCAATCCCGCCCGTGCGTTGGCCTGGGCTTTGGCGCGCCAAGTTGTTGCTGCCAGCGCTGAAACCTTGGCTGAGCTCAAGACAGTACTGACTCGCCCCAAGCTCGAAAAATTTCGCAGCCCGGATTTACGCATGGCGTTTTATGAGGCATACGCCGGTGCTGTGCGCTTGCACAGCGTGACCGCTTCAACCCTGGACTGCCGAGACCCTAAAGACAATAAGTTTTTGGATTTGGTGCAGCAAGCCGGTGCCAAGGTCCTGGTCAGCAGCGACGACGATCTTCTCGTGCTGCACCCATGGCGAGGCGCTGCAGCGCTGACCCCTGTGCAATTTTTGCAGGCTTTGGCGGTTTGACAGTGGTGCTGGGGCTGCTTGAGGTAGGGTAATTGGGGTCAGATTCCAATTGCTCGGGGGTCGGGTTGGTGAGTGGGTCAGCTGTGCAGAGGAAGGCACCAGCTTCCACACCGAGCATTTCCGGACCGTGGACTCCCTCGGTCTCTTTGGTTTTGAAAGTGGGGAGGTCAAAATGAAAGTCATAAAAATTGGTATTGCTCCGCAGGAGAAGATCCGCGAGCGGGTTTTGGCTATCGCCAAAGGCGAGATCAAACCTAAGGCATCAGACCCCAAAATCTGGTTCACCTCAATGCGATCTTTATCCCAGGTCTTAAGCGATGAGAATCGGGCGCTCCTGGACGTGATTCGCACCGCTCGACCAGCTTCAATCAGTGAGCTGGCGGACATCACCGGGCGTAAGCAGGGCAATTTGTCTCGCACCCTGAAAACTATGTCCCGGTATGGGCTGGTGAAGATGGAAAAGAACGAACGCTCGGTGCGTCCGATCGCATATGCCGAGAGCTAT